>JAYUEA010000373.1:0-13240 GCA_043739465.1 Propionibacteriaceae bacterium | reverse complement strand
GCCTCGGCGTCGGGGATCGTCGCGTACGTGGTGATCGCGATGTAGTCGCTGGTGCGCTTGAGGCGGCCCCACGGGTCGGCGCGGTAGCCCGAGTGCCCAGCGACCCCCGCCATCGCGAGCGGGTGCAGCGTCTGCAGCAGCAGCGCCGCGATCCCGCCGGGGAACATCGACGCATCCTCGTGGACTCGCCAGATCGGGTCGGTCCGCGTGAACCACCGAGGTCCCGGCTTCCCCCAGATCTGCGTCGCCCGTTCCGTCGCATCCTCCCCGGCAACACGCGACCGTACGGACTCGCCGAACGCGCGCTGCAGTCGCCTGATCATGTGGCCAGAGTAGAGACCACGGCCGCACGTGAGGTCCAGGGGGACGAATCTGCCAACCGAGGCCTCGATCCAGCTCGGATCGTGCCCTACTGACGACCGCTGGCGGAATCCTCCCGGCCCTGGCTGTCAGCCCCAGACCACGACCCTGTTCGTACCGGCCTTCAGCGACTGGATCGGGCCCGGGACGACGGGCCCGTCTGCGACGGCGCCCACGAGGTCCGTACCGAGCTGGATGCCGGAGCCGTCCGGGGCCTCGAACTCGAGATCCGGGAACCGCACCCGACCCAGGTCGGCGGTCGTCGGTACAGCCATGGTCGTCGACCGGAAGTCGTCCGGCAGCGTGAGCTCGATCTCGACCTTGTCACCGACGGTGACGACCAGCTCCGGTGCCGTCTGGGAGATGACCGGTCCGGTCTCGTGCTCGTACGCCCTGGCGCCGTTCAGGTACAGGTTGCCGCGGATGATGACGGGGTTCTTGACCGGCAGGAACACGTTCAGGTCCCCCGGGAGGGAGGCCTCGATCGTCGCGAGGTAGTCCTCGTACGACGCCGGGAACCCGTCGTAGCCCAGGGTGCCGTAGCCGGCCTGCGTGATCGGACGGATCGCGTCGGGGTACGCCGCGGAGGTGTCCGCCGCGTCGCCGCCGTTGCCACAGAAGATGTTGCCGACCCAACGGTCGTCGCCCGAGTAGATGACGCCGTAGCCGGCGACCCGCGTCGAGTGCGCGCGGTGGTACGGGGTGGCGCGCTCCATGACCGACTCGACACGTACGGTGCCGGCGATGAGGTTGGCCACGTACGCACCGCCCTCGCAGATCGTCTCCACCGACACGTTCGAGGCGAGGACGTTGTGGTCGACCACGTACGGGCCGTGCGAGACCTCGACGAACAGGTCGCGGCAGTTCTCGTGCAGGACGTTGCGGGTCACCCGGGTGCCCTGGGTCTGCCAGTCGAGCCAGATGCCGAGGGTGCAGTCGTGGATGTGGTTGTGGCTGATCTCGACGTCGATCGCGGCGTGCAGCTTGATGCCGCCGATCTCGTGGCCGAAGAACTCGCGCTTCGTCGCGATCGCATGGATGTGGTTGTCGTGGATCGAGGAGAACACGCAGCCCAGGTGCCCGACGACGCCGTTCTGCCCGCAGTCGTGGATGTGGTTGTTGCGGATCACGTGCGAGCCGATGAGCTCCTTGCTCCAGCCGATCTCCAACGCGTCGAACACCGACTCCAGCTGGTACTGGTAGCCCGGCTTGTCATGACGCTTGGTGAAGTTGTTGTTGCCGGTCGACGCCTCCTTGCCGATCGAGATCGCCGAACACTTCGCGTCGTGGATGTCGTTGTCCTCGATGATCCAGCCCTTGGCCCAGTTCGGGCCGACGAGACCCGGCTGGTCGGCGGTCGGCGGCGTCCACGGGCACGCCGCCTGGGCTAGCTCGAAACCACGGACTGTGATGTAGTTCAGGCCCACCACGACCGGGTAGAACACCGACCGGCGCACGTTGATCTCGACGAGCTCGACGTTCGGGTCGGCGTCGCCGAAGGCGGCCCAGATCGTCGTCGCCTCCGCGCCCACCTCTGCGTACCAGCGATGCGTCGTCTGCTCCACGTCCTGCACAGGCATCATGCGACCGGTCCAGTGGTCGCGGACCTCCGTGCGCGCGGGCGCCGTCAGCTCGTCGCGGCTCAGCGCCTCGTAGAAGCTCTGCCCGTTGAGGTACACGTCGCCGAGATGGGTGCGCGGCTCGTCCTCCGTCTTCCGCACGACCCAGTCGCCCTCGACGGCCAGCGCGTACGGGTTGTGGTCGCCGAACATCGCGTTCGGAACCGTCACAGACCACACCAGCCCGGACTCGTGCGTCCAGCCGGTGACCTGCTCGGCGCCGGTGATCGTCACGTGCTCGCCGGTAGCCGCCGCGTACGTGATCCGCCGCGACTCGCTCAGACCACCGTTGGCCGGCTTCACCCACTCGCGGTACAGGCCCTCGTGCACGAGGACCGTGTCGCCGGCCACCGCCACCTGGGCGGCATGGTTGACCGTGCGGAACGGGGCGGACTCTGAGCCGGCAGCGGCGTCATCGCCGGCCGTGGCGACGTGGAAAGTGGTCATCGGACTCTTTCGGTTGGGTACAGACGGTTAGGAGAGAGGGAGGACGATGGCGTCCTGGTCGTGGGCGTACGAGGCGATGCGGAGCACGACCGCAGAGGGGGGCGCAGGCTCGACCCGCTTGGCCTCCGGGTTCCAGAGACCGACGGGAAGCAGCGAGACCCGGACGGGGACCGTCACGCTCTGGCCCGCCGCCACATCTGCGACGGCGAAGCCGCAGACGAACTGCTCGCCCGCGTACGGGCCGTCGATACGGCTCCCGTAGACCTGTACGACGTGGTGCCCGTCGCGCGCCCCGAGGTTCTTCACAGTGACCGCCACCGTGACGGCGTCGGGATCTGCAGCCGTCACCGTGGCGGCTTCCAGTGCGTACTGCGTGTACGCCAACCCCCAGCCGTGCGGGAAGGCTGCGACAGCGCCGCGGGCGTCGATGAGTCGCTGCCCGTGCAGGTGCCCGTACGTGACGGCCGTCGCGTCGCGGTCGAAGTCCGGCAGGTCAGCGGGGTCGGCCGGGATCGCGAACGGCAGCCTGCCGGACGGGTTGACCTCTCCGGTGAGCACACGCGCGAGAGCCGTTCCACCGGCCATCCCCGCGTACCACATCATGAGGATCGCGGGCGCCTGCTGCTGCCAGCTCTCCATCATGATCGCGCCGGCGCCGACCAGGATCACGACGGTACGAGGGTTCGCGGCGAGGGCGGCTGTGATGACAGCCTCGTCACTGGGGCGAAGCCCCAGCGAGACCCGGTCACCACCGAAGCCGTCGGCCATCACGCCCTCCGCCGACATCGTGGCGAGATCGACGCCTTCCGGCGGCGGCGGGAAGAGCGCGAGCAGGTCCGGGTTCGTCATCGTGTCGCCGCCCACGTACTCCCCCTCGTCACGCTCGTCGAAGCCGACGACGAGCAGGGTGAGGTCCGCCGCGGCAGCCGCGGCTGCCACGTCGGCGGGGTCGTCGGACGCCACGTGCCGCACGTCGACCCCCGGCAGCGCCGCCCGGATGCCCTGCAGTGGCGTGACGTGCGTCGGCGGCCGGACCTGCGAGGAGCCCAGGTCGCCGAGGTTCGGGGTGTCCGCGAGGCGTCCCGCGACGACGACCGTACGGACTCCTGCCGAGTCGATCGGCAACAACGGCGTGCCCTCGACCGGGTCGTTGCGCAGCAGGACCATGGCCCTTTCGGCCACCTCCTGCGCCAGCGCCTGGTGCTCCTCACCGACCAGCACGCTCGGGTCGGGATCGGCCTCGGTCCGCGTGGCGTACGAACGCAGCTGGGCGGCGACAAGCCTGACCCCGCTGCGGCGCACCGACTCCCAGCTCGCCTCGCCGGCGGCCAGCTGGTCGCGTAGGTCGCGGGCGCGCTGCTGGGCGAACGGCTCCTCGAGGTCGAGCCCCGCCTCCAGCGAGGCAGCCGCGTCGCGCAGACCCCAGATGAAGTCGCTGACCGTGATGCCGCTCCAGCCCCACTGGTCGCGCAGCACCTCGGTGAGCAGGTACCGGTTCTGCCCGGCCCAGTCGCCGTTCACCGAGTTGTACGAGCTCATGATCGCGGCGACGCCCTCGTCGGCGCAGCGCTTGAAGTGCGGCAGGTACGTCTCGTGCAGGTCAGCCTCGGAGATCGTGACGTCGACTTCGAAGCGCTTGTTCTCCATCGAGTTCAGCGCGTAGTGCTTGGCGCACGCCATGGTCCAGGTCTGAACGCCGCGGGTCAGCGCCGCGCCGAACTCGCCGAGCTGGTACGGCTCGTCGGAGTACGTCTCCTGGATCCGGCCCCACGCCGGGTGACGCGGCAGGTTGATGCAGACGCCGCCGAAGAAGTTGCCGCCCCGCACGCGGATCTCGGCGCCGATCGCGCGCCCTACCCGCTCCTCGAGGTCGACGTCCCACGTCGCACCGCGGGCCATGGAGACGGGGAACGCCGTGGCGTTGCCCGCCACGCAACCGCGCGGGCCGTCGACGAACCGCGTGCCGGGAATACCTAGACGGGCCACCTCGCCGTGGACGATGGGCGTGCCGTTGTAGCGGATCATCATCTCGGCCAGTCCCTCCCAGAACGGAGAGTCGCCGTCGAGCAGGCCGAGCCGCTCGTCGTCGGTGAGCTGCCCGCAGAGCTCGGCCGCGACCTCGGCGGCCTCAGCTCCGGCGCGTACCCGGTCGACTGCCGCACGGAACGCTGTCATGAGACACCTTTCTTGCACGGCGACGTGCAGATGCCTCGGTCCAGGGCTTGGGTGCCCTGGACCGGGGATGTGCTACTTGCCAATTCCCGCGGTGAGACCGCTGAGGAGCTGCCGACGGCCGACCACGTACAGGACGAGGATCGGGACGGTGGAGACGACGACCGCAGCGAGCACGGCCGGGATGTTCACCGTGTACTCGCCCTGGAACGCCCACAGGCCCAGCGGCATCGTCCGCTTGTCGGGTGACTGCGTGAGGATCAGGGGGAACAGGAAGCCGTTCCACACGTTGAGCCCCTGGTAGATCGCGACCGTGACGAGCGCTGGACTCGTCAGCGGCAACGCCAGGCGCCACATGATCTGCCAGTCAGTGAGACCGTCCAGCCGCATCGACTCGAACAGCTCCTTCGGGATGTCGCGCACGAAGTTCGAAATGATCAGGATCGAGAGCGGCTGGCCGAACGCGATGGCCGGCAGGATGATGGCCGGCAACGTGTCGTACAGCCCGAGCTTGGTGATCATCAGGTAGATCGGGACGATCGTCGCCTGGATCGGGATCGCCAGGCCCATGAGGAACAAGCCGTTGCAGAACTTGAGGAACTTCCCTTTGCCGCGCACGATCGCGTACGCGGCCATGAACGCGAACAAGGTGATCGGAACCACCGCGCCGACCGCCACGAGGACGCTGTTGGTGAAGTAGGTGCCGATCTTGTTCTCGACGACTTCCTGGTACGCGTCGAACGTGGGCGGGATCGGCAGCGCGAGCGGGTTGCCGGTGAAGTAGTCGCCCTGGTTCTTCAGGGAGGTCACGACGACGTAGTAGATCGGGACGATCACCACGGCGAGCCAGAACCAGCCGAAGAAGCCTGCGAGGACGTTCGGCTTCCCGACCCCTCGGCTCCCGGTGTCCCTGACCGACGTGGTCTTCTTCTTCGTTTTCGCGGTGGCGTGCATCACGTCGGTCATGTCACATCCCTTCCAGCTGGCTTGCGGTCTTGTCGCGGCCACCGAGCCGCTGCACGCCGAGCGCCAAGGTCAGACCGATCACCACGAGGAACACCGCGAGCACGCTGGCGGCGCCCATCTGGTTGGCCTTGAAACCCACGATGTACATGTCGAGCGGCAGGATCCGGGTCGCGTTGCCCGGGCCGCCCTCGGTCATCACGAAGACCAGGTCGAAGTACGTGAGCGAGCCGACCAGCATGAGCGTCGAGCTCGTGATGATCGTGTACTTGAGCTGCGGGAGCGTGATGGCGAAGAACTGCTGGATCCGGTTCGCGCCGTCGATCTGCGCAGCCTCGTAGAGCTGGACCGGGATCTGACGCACGCCGCCCTGGTACAGCAGCGTGTGGAACGGGATGAACTGCCAGGCGATGACGCTCAGCACCACGGGGAAGGCGAGTTGGACGCCGAGCCAGTCCTGGCTGAGGAGCGGGATGTGCAGGCCTGCGCCAAGGCCGAAGTTGGGGTCGAACAGCGCCTTGAACGCGATGGCGAGAGCGGCCGAGCTCAGGAGCAGCGGAAGGAAGTAGAGGACCGCAAGGACGGCGCGGTAGCGCTGGTGGCCTGCGATGAACGTGCCCAGCAGGATGCTCAACGGAGTCTGTACTGCCCACGTCACCGCCATCGTCATAACCGTCAGCCACAGCGAACGCCAGGTCTGGGGATCGGCGAGCACCTGCTGCCAGCTCCCCAGACCGTTCGGCAAGATCGCCCCGATGCCGTCCCACTTGGTGAAGCTCAGCGCGACTACACCGAAAAGTGGGACGACAGCGAAGGTGACGAACATCAGAAGCGACGGCAGCACGAGCACGGCGAGGGGGGTGTCCCGCGGACGTGTTGCCGACGCCATCAGAGGGTTGCGTTCATGTTGGTGGCGAACTGGTCGGGCCCGATCTGCTTGCTGAACAGCTGCGAGATGTTGTTCAGGAGGGCCTCGGCCTGGGTCGCGCTGAGCGCCTGGTCCCACGACTGCTGGAAGTTCGGCGCGGTGGTGACGGCGCTGTAGATGAAGGTGAGGAAGTCCTTGTTCTCCGAGGCAGCGAGCTTGCCCTCGGCCGACTTCTGCACCGGCACACCACCGGAGGCGACCAACGCGTCGACCACGGTGTCGGTGAACTGGCCGTCGAGCAGCCAGTTCTTCGCCGCCATCTGCTCGGCCTCGGACGCCTTGGCCGAGATCGACCAGTAGTTGGCCGGGTTCCCGACGATGTTCTTGGCGTCGCCCTTACCGCCGGGGATCGACGGGAAGCCACCGAAGGCGAGGTCGCTCTTGACGAAGGCAGCCTGCGCGGACTTCATGCCGCCGTAGGCCCAGCCACCGTGAAGCATCATGGCCGCCTTGCCCGTGTACAGGAGCGCCTGGTCGGCGTTGCTGTCAGCTGTGACGCTCATGAAGCCCTTGATGAACCCGCTCGCGTCCACGAGGTCCTGGATCATCTTGTAGGCCTTGAGCGCGGAGTCGTCGCCCCACGCACCCTTCTTGCCTGCGTAGATGTTGTTGAAGACATCGGGGCCACCGATGCGGTCGAACATGTACTCGAGCCACATCATCGACGTCCACTTGGAACCGCCGCCCAGGGAGAAGGGCGCGATGCCCTTGCCGTTGAAGGTGCCGACGAGCGACATGACGTCGTCCCAGGTCTTCGGCAGGCTGGCGCCGACTTGATCGAACAACTTTTTGTTGTAATACATGACAATCGGCTGCGTGTTGTTCGTCGGAACGCCGAAGATCTTGCCGTTGATCGTTGACGCACCCCACGGCGAGTCGAAGTACTTCGCCTTCCAGGCCGCCTGCCCCTTGACCCAGTCGGTGAGGTCGAGGACCTGGCCGGCATCGGCGTAGCCCTTCAGGATGCCACCGCCCCAGCCGTAGATCATGGTGGGAGCCTCGCCGGCGCCGACGGCCGTGCGAATCTTCTGCTTGTAGGCGTCGTTCTGGAAGAAGGTCACGTCGAGCGTGCCCTTCCCCGTCTTGTTGAAGGCGGCGACGCAGTCCGTGAGGATCTTCTCGTTGGGCTGGCCCGACAGGCCCCACATCGAAGCCTTGCCTGGTGCGGCAGCGCCGCCGGATGAGGTGCCTGTGGTGGTGGTGGAGCTGCTGCAGCCGACGACGGCCGCGGCCGCCAGCCCGGCACCCGCGGCGAGCAAGCCGCGGCGAGAAACCTTTGAGAAGTACGACATTGAATCTCCTGAGGTCGCGGCTCGCACCCCGATGTGCGAGCTATCGGCCATACCCTAACCGAGTTTGTATGGCGGCACAACGATTCGTGACCGGTTCGTGATACGGAGTTCACGAAGTTGGGCTGGGATGCGACCGGAACATGCCGACAGCACGTCCAGGGCAGCCACCGGAGTGGCTGCCCTGGACGTGCGGATGTCAGGCGGCGATCGAGCGTTCGATCTGGACGATCAGGCCGTACTGGGGACTGGAGCCCCGCCACCTCATGCGACCGTGCAGGGTCGGGAGGGAACGGAAGGCGACGGACCGGAACGCACGCTGGGCCTCGTCCAGGGTGACGAACCGACCGACTTGGCGGAGGACGTTCGAGTCCTGCTGAACAGGCCACGGCTTTCCTGCGTAGGCGATGAATGGGGATGTCATGGGGGCGTCCACCTCCTCCAAGAGGGTGAATAAGGCCTGGCCGCCCATCGGCCAGCCTTGCTATTCCTTATCCTCACCTGTCCCGTGGCGGCCCACAAGGGGTAGTCGAGACTTCACCGTTTCAACCAGCCGATTCACATGGGAGGCCTAGACTTTCGACCGACGCGAGCGTGCTAGGAGGTCGACCGATGCCGGACGACTCGGCACCGACTCCGCGCCCGGATCCGGAGAAGGATCCGGAGAAGGTGATCACCCCCGACGAGGCGGCCACGCTCGAGAAGCCAGTCGCGTCGCCTCGCAAGAAGCCGTCCACCACGAGGAAGCCCCGCAAACCTCGGGCACGTCAGGCTGCGAAGACCCCTACGGCGATCGACGAGACCGTGCCTGCAGAAGCCGTCTCGGAGGTCGACACCCCGGAAGCCGCAGAGGCCCCCACGATCACCCCTCCCGAAGCCGCCGAGGTCGCCGGGATCTCCGCCCCGGAGGTCGTCGATACCGCCAGGCTCAGAGCTAACCCGGATGCCGTCGACACCGCTGAGTCCGCCGCCGCGGAGGTCGTTGACACCGCCGAGAAGACCCCCACACCGGCTGCGGTCGATCCCGTACCCGACCACGCTCCCCCAGCGGTGCCCCCCGCTGGGAAGAGCGCTCCGCCGGCCGCCCCGACCTCCACCGGGCCCGTGACCCTGTCTCAGGCGCTGGCGAGCGACGGCGTACGACGCGTGATCGTGACCGTCACGTACGTGTTCTCGGTCGTCGGGGCGCTCGCCGCCTTCGGAGTCGTCGACAGCGGCTCCCCACGCCCGTCTGCGGTGCTCACCCCGACGCTGTCCCTGCTCGCCGCGGCGACGCAGGCCGATCGTCTGTGGTGGGTCGTGCTTGTCGGGCTGGCCGTCTACGTCGGCTGGCTGTGGCTGCCCGGCAAGGCCGCGGATCCTCGAGGCCGCGCCATGGCCTACCCGTCGGCCATCACGATGACGATGCTCGGCATCTGGTTCTTCCTGATCCGCAGCGGCGATCTGCTCAGCGGCGCCGTCGTGTCCCTGCTGGTCGTGGGTGCATTGATGGTCACGTTGCGGGCAGCGGAAAGGATCCCGAGCCGTGGGTTCATCGGCCGGCAGTGCGCCCAGCTCGGGTTCGCGGCGGCGTTGGGATGGATGACGGTGCTAACGGCCGGCGCCATCGCCGGAGCGCTGGTCACGCACCAGGTGCCTGCCTACTTCGTCTCCGCGGAAACCTGGGGCATCCTCGGGACGACCGCGCTGCTCGGTGTGGGGATGGCGCTGGTGCGCTACTTCCCAGGCCGCCTGTACATCGCTGCGGCGCTCTCCTGGGGCTTCGTCTGCATCGCGTACGCACGTGTGACGGGACAGCCGAGGTCGTACTTCGTCGGCGTTGTCGCACTGGTCAGCGCCCTGCTCATCCTCATCGCGGGCGTCGCCGTCTTCCTCTGGGCGCGCGGTCGCGAGCGAGAGCGAGTCAGCTGAGTACACGGCAGACCCCCCGTCCCACAAGGGGAACGGGGGGTCCGCCGGCCGGCCTCACAGCGGCCGGAATCTGTGCCTCGTCGAGACCCGAGCTCAGGCCTGCTGGATCGCCGACATCTCGAAGTCGAGGGTGACCTTGTCGCTGACCAGCACGCCGCCGGTCTCGAGGGCCGCGTTCCAGACGATGCCATAGTCCTTGCGGTTGATCGTGGTCTCGCCCTCGAAGCCGGAGCGCACGTTGCCGAAGGGGTCCTTGGCGGTGCCGACGTAGGTGAACGGGATGGTGATCGGGTGGGTCTGGTCCTTGATCGTCAGGTTGCCCGCAAGGTCGAAGGTGTCCGAGCCGGTGGGGGTGACCTTGGTCGACGCGAAGGTCAGCGTGGGGAAGGTCTCGACGTCGAGGAAGTCGCCGCCCTTGACGTGGCCATCGCGCATCTCCTGGCCGCTGGTGAAGCTGGCCGCGTCGATCTCGACCGACACACTGGAGGCGTCAGGGTGGGTCCCGTCGAGCTGAGCGGCGCCCTCGAAGGAGGAGAAGCCGCCGCGCACCTTCGTCACCATCGCGTAACGGGCGCTGAAGCCGATGCGGGAGTGGGCGCCGTCGATGACGTACGTGCCCTTGAGGTCTGTGAGGCTGGTCATTGTGTAGTCCTTCCGAACTGGTTGATGTTTCAACTATAGCGTGCTGCCTGAAGTAGTCAAGTCAGCGACAGAACGACTCGATCGTCTAGAGGTGAGTCGTCGGAGGCAAACTTGCGCCAGACTCATCGTGTGAACTTCTACTCCGTGTACGACCAGGGCTTCTGCCGGGTCGCCGCCTGCGCTGTCGGGGTAGCTGTCGCCGACCCTGCGACCAACGCCACGGTGATCGTTGCCGCCGCGCGGGATTGCAGTGACCAGGGCGTCGCGGTGGCCGTGTTCCCTGAGCTCTGCGTGACAGGCTACGCGATCGACGACCTGCTGCTTGCGGACCCGCTCCTGGACGCGGCCCTGGCGGCGATCGAGACCGTACGTGCGGCGACCGAGGACCTTCTGCCCGTGATCGTTGTCGGCGCTCCCCTGCGGGCCGGCAACCGCCTGTACAACTGCGCCGTCGTGCTGCACCGCGGCGAGATCCTCGGAGTCGTGCCGAAGTCGTACCTGCCGAACTATCGCGAGTTCTACGAGAAGCGCCACTTCGCCGTCGGTGCCGAGGTCGGGCCGGACAGCCAGATCACGATCGGCAGCGCGACCGTACCGTTCGGCCCTCAGCTCCTGTTCGAGGCCGCCGACGTGCCCGGGCTCGTGCTGCACGTCGAGATCTGCGAGGACATGTGGGTGCCGGTGCCGCCGTCCGCGCAGGCGTCGCTGGCCGGCGCAACCGTGCTCGCGAACCTGTCCGGCTCGCCGATCACCGTGACCAAGGCCTCCGAGCGGTCGCTGCTGTGCCAGAGCGCGTCGGCGCGATGCCTGGCCGCGTACGTGTTCGCCGCCGCTGGCGAGGGCGAGTCCACGACCGACCTGTCGTGGGACGGGCAGACGATGGTGTTCGAGTGCGGCGAGCTGCTCGCCGAGACCGAGCGCTTCCCGGACGGACCGCGGTACTCCATCGCCGATGTCGACCTCGACCTCATCCGCCAGAACCGGCTACGCCAAGGCTCGTTCGACGACAACCGCGTGGCCGAGGGCTCGGACGACTTCGAGACGATCCTGTTCACGCTCGACCCTCCACGATCGGATATCGGGCTGCGGCGGCCCGTCGACCGCTACCCCTTCGTCCCCAACGACCCGGAGCGGCTCGCGCTGGACTGCTACGAGGCGTACTCGATCCAGGTCTCCGGCCTCGAGCAACGGCTGCGCGCGATCGGCAACCCGAAGGTCGTCATCGGCGTCTCGGGCGGCCTCGACTCGACGCATGCGCTGATCGTCGCCGCGCGGGCGATGGACCGGCTCGGCCGGCCGAGGTCGGACATCCTCGCGTTCACGCTCCCCGGCTTCGCGACCAGCGACCACACGAAGAACAACGCGACGCGGCTGGCGGTGGCTCTCGGCACCACCTTCGAGGAGGTGGCGATCAACCCGCTGGCCGAGCAGATGCTGCGCGACCTCGGGCACCCGTTCGCCGACGGGCAGCCGGTGTACGACGTGACGTTCGAGAACGTACAGGCGGGGCTGCGTACCGACCTCCTGTTCCGGGTCGCCAACCAGAGGGGCGGGATCGTCCTCGGCACCGGCGACCTGTCCGAGCTGGCGCTCGGCTGGTGCACGTACGGCGTCGGCGACCAGATGAGCCACTACGCCGTGAACTCGGGCATCCCGAAGACGCTCATCCAGCACCTCATCCGCTGGGTGATCTCGGAGGGACTGTTCTCCGGAGACGTCAACGAGACGCTGCGCAGCATCCTCGACACGGAGATCACGCCCGAGCTCGTACCGACCACCGAAGGGGAGAAGCCGCAGTCGACCGAGGCGACCGTCGGCCCGTACAACCTCCAGGACTTCTCCCTGTTCTACACGCTGCGGTACGGGTTCAGGCCGCGCCGGATCGCGTACCTGGCCTGGAACGCGTGGCATGACAGTGGAGCGGGCTCGTGGCCGGCGGGCATCAAGGACGACGAGCGGGTCGCCTATTCTCTCGCCGAGATCCGCGGCTGGCTCGAGGTCTTCCTCAAGCGCTTCTTCGGCTTCTCCCAGTTCAAGCGCTCGGCGCTCCCCAACGGCCCGAAGGTCGTGGCCGGCGGCTCCCTGTCCCCGCGCGGCGACTGGCGCGCCCCTTCCGACGGCAACGCCCGAGTCTGGCTCGCCGACCTGGAGAACGTCCCGGCGTCCTGAGCTCGGTAGGAGCAGCGTCGGGAGCGGATTCTGGAGGTCTCGATCCCTGTAGTGACACCACCTAGCCCCCGGAGCCATCGAGACCGCCGAAGCCCGCTCGTCGAGCGGTAGCCAACGCCTGCCGGATCGCCGAGATCACGTAGTCCGGCTCGTGCAGCAGCATCGCATACGTGAACCGGAGGACCTGCCAGCCAGCCCTCACCAGGCCGTTCTGCCGATACCGGTCGGCTTCGAAGACCGTCCGATCGTCCTCGTGGAAGCGGCCATCAATCTCGATCGCAAGGTGGGCGCCTGGAAAGGCGATGTCGATGAAGTACTGCCTCCCACTGACCCTGACCTCGTAGTTCGCCTTCCAGCCCGTGATCCGATGGTGGTGCAGGAGAGCGTGACCGAGCCTCTCCGCCGCGGACCAGGGCTCGTCGCGCGACTCGACCAACAACCGACGGCGGGCGACGTTCCCTCGTCTTCCTGGGTGCGCATCCAGCGCATCCCAGAGATCCGCAATCCTGGCGGCCCTGGATCGCAGGACGGTGTCGATGGCATCGCCCCCCAGCGTCTGGGCCAGGTCCACCGCTGTGAGCGCAGGACGAGTGACGCGGACGCCACCGGACTCCAGAACGTAGGCAGTGTCGATGCGTCTCTCGTGGAACACGTAGCCCTTTGCACGCGGCGGACGCCCGTCGCGTGCCACGCCGATGTCACCCACCCTCAGTGCGGGCCAGAAGGTGAGGTAGGCGGCG
>JAYUEA010000372.1:0-4437 GCA_043739465.1 Propionibacteriaceae bacterium | reverse complement strand
TCATCGTGAACATCGGGGTGAACATCGAGGCCAGGCCCAACGACAGCGCGACGTGGGCGATCAGGATCAACCAGTACGGCGTCGTCCCGTCCATCAGGGTGAACGCCGCCAGACCCATCACCGCGAGCACTCCGCCGGGCACCATCAGCACCCGCGCGCCGAAGCGGTCGTAGACCCGTCCGATGGTGGGACCCAGAAGCCCCATCGCCAGGCCGCCCGGCATCACCAGCAGGCCCGTTGCCAGCGGCGTCGCGTGCCGGGCGTGCTGCAGATACAGCTGGAGTAGCAGCATCGAGCCGATCATCGCCCCGAACGCGATCGACATCGCGGCCAGGCCCACCGTGAAGACGCGGCTGTGGAATGTCCGCAGGTCGAGCAGCGGCTTGTCCGTGCGTTGGAGCACGATCTGCCGCCACACGAAAGCGGCCACGCCGAGCGCCCCCACCACGGCAAGGCTGACGACGACCAGGGTGGGCCGGCTGATCTGGCTGAGCCCGTACACGAGCGCACCGAAGCCGACGGCCGCCAGCCCGGCACTGGGCCAGTCGATAGGGGTGTTCCCCGTCTCCCCCACGTTCCGCAACCCCCGGCCGCCCAGCACCCCGATCGCCACCGCGATCGGCAGCACCACGAGGAAGATCCAGCGCCACCCGAGGAACTGCAGCACGACCCCGGAGACCGCGGGTCCGAGCGCCGGTGCCACGGACATCGCGAGGCTCACGGTTCCCATCACCCGCCCGCGGTCGTCCGGGCTGACGACGCGCATCAGGGTGGTCATCAGCAGCGGCATCATCACGGCCGTCGCCGAGGCCTGTACGACCCGCGCCATCACGAGCACCGGGAAGTTCCACGAGAGGGCTGCCAGCAGCGTGCCCACGCAGAACGTCGCCATGGCCAGCAGGAACGCCTGCCTGGTGGTCACGCGTGTCAGGAACCAGCCGGTGATCGGGATGACCACTGCCATCGTCAGCATGAAGGCGGTCGAGAGCCATTGGGCGAGCGTCTCGTCGATGTCGAGGTCGACCATGAGCCGCGGGATCGCGTTCATCATGATCGTCTCGTTGAGAATCACCACGAATGCGGCCGCGACAAGCCACTTCAGGACGGATGTGTCGGCAGACGACGTTCGCATCACGGCCACCTCTCGAGAGTCGACTGACGTTGCTCCGGTTGACGGGGAACCTACTTCGGTCCTCAGACATTCCTGCGCGAACGAACGCAGGGGCGGTCCTTGCGGACCGCCCCTGCCTGTGAAGACTGTGCGTTACTCGGCTGCCGCCGTCGTCACGTTGACGACCCGACGGCCGCGCTTGGTGCCGAACTGCACCTGGCCCTGGGCCAGCGCGAAGAGCGTGTCGTCGCCACCGCGACCGACGTTGGCTCCCGGGTGGAAGTGGGTGCCGTGCTGACGGACGATGATCTCGCCGATGCCGACGACCTGGCCGCCGAAACGCTTCACGCCGAGCCGCTGGGCATTGGAGTCACGGCCGTTCTTGGAGGACGATGCGCCCTTTTTGTGTGCCATTGGTCAATCCCTCACTTGATCCCGGTGACCTTGACCTGGGTGTACCGCTGACGGTGCCCCTGGCGCTTCTTGTAGCCGGTCTTGTTCTTGAACTTGATGATGCGGATCTTCGGGCCCTTGGTCTCGCCGACGACCTCAGCCGTCACCTCGACCTTCGCCAGCTTGTCCGCGCTCGTCGTCACGGCATCGCCGTCGACCAGCAGAAGTGGGGTCAGGTTGACCGTGTCACCTGCCTTGGCTGTGACCTTGTCGATCTCCAAGACGTCGCCAACGGCAACCTTGTGCTGGCGTCCGCCACTGCGCACGATCGCGTACACGCCTGACCTACTCTCTTCTTCGCTTCTGGTGGTGCCTGCGCACCTGCGCGGCCCCGGGAGTTGCTCCGAACCACTTTCGCGTCGGGCAAGGCGCCGAGGTGCAATCTTACGTGCCGGGCTTCGGGAGGGTCAAACCAGCCCTGATCCGGTCAGGATCGACGGCGTCTGCGATCGCCGCCATCCGCGGGTGCCTGAGTCTCGACGGGCTCGTCGTGACGGTGGTATCCGCGGCCGTGGCAGGCCTCGCAGCTCTCGGTGAAGGCCTCCGCGAGGCCCGTACCGATCTTCTTGCGCGTCATCTGCACCAGCCCCAACGAGGTGACCTCAGCCACCTGATGGCGCGTACGGTCACGGCCGAGGCACTCGACCACACGCCGCAGCAGAAGGTCGCGGTTGCTCGGAAGCACCATGTCGATGAAGTCGATGACGATGATCCCGCCGATGTCGCGCAGCCGGAGCTGTCGGACGATCTCCTCCGCCGCCTCCAGGTTGTTGGCGGTGACGGTTGCCTCGAGGTTGCCGCCGGACCCGGTGAACTTGCCGGTGTTGACGTCGATGACCGTCATGGCCTCGGTGCGGTCGATGATCAGCGACCCGCCCGACGGGAGGAACACTTTGCGCTCGAGCGCCTTGGCGATCTGCTCGTCGATGCGGTTCTTGCCGAAGAGGTCACCGTCGGTCTCGTGGCTCCACGTCGACACCCGGTCGGCGAGGTGCGGCGCGACGTGGTTGACGTAGGCGGAGACCGTGTCGAACGCGTCGTCGCTGTGCCCGTTGCCGTCGACCACGAGCTTCGTGAAGTCCTCGGTGAACAGGTCGCGCACGATGCGTACGGTCAGGTCGGGCTCGCTGTAGAGGGCCTGCGGGGCGGAACCCTGCTTGACCTTCTTCTCGATGGCTTCCCACTGCGCCTTGAGGCGGGTGATGTCGCGGACGAGCTCCTCCTCGGACACGCCCTCGGCGGCCGTACGGATGATCACCGACGCGTCGTCGGCGACCAGGTCACCGAGGATGTCCTTGAGGCGGTTGCGCTCCTGCTCCGGCAGCTTGCGAGAGATGCCGGACAGGTGGCCGCCCGGCGCGTACACGAGGTAGCGACCCGGCAGCGAGATGTGGGCGGTCAGCCGAGCACCCTTGGCGCCCACCGGGTCCTTGGTGACCTGCACGAGCACGCTCTGGCCCGAGGAGAACACCTTCTCGACCTGACGGCTCTGGCCCTCGGCGCCGAACGCGTCCCAGTCGACCTCACCGGCGTACAGGACGGCGTTCCGCCCGCGGCCGATGTCGACGAAGGCAGCCTCCATGCTCGGCAGCACGTTCTGGATCTTGCCGAGGTAGACGTTGCCGATGAGGCTCGTGGCCGAGGCGCGGTCGACGTAGTGCTCGACGAGCACGCCGTCCTCGATCACAGCGATCTGGCTCAGGTCGTCCTTCTGGCGGACCAGCATCACGCGCTCCACCGACTCGCGGCGGGCCAGGAACTCGGCCTCGGAGAGGATCGGGGCGCGCCGGCGACCGGCCGCCCGTCCTTCACGACGACGCTGACGCTTCGCCTCCATACGGGTCGAGCCCTCGATGCCCGTGACCTCGTCGGACGGAGCGGCAGGCGTGGCCCGGCGACGACCGCGCGGCTCACGCACACGGACGACGACGTCGGTCGGGTCGTCCTCGGCGGCGGTGGCGTCCTCGCCCCGGCGGCGGCGGCGACGACGACGGCGGCTACCTGACGCTGCCGGCTCCTCACCCTCGACGGCTTCGGTCTCCTCGCCCTCGGGCTCGTCGTCCCCGTCGGTCTCGCCCTCGGGCTCGTCCTCGGACACCGCGTCAGGATCGACGTCACCCGCGTCGGGGCCACGGCGACGACGACGGCCACCGCGACGGCGGCGACGGCGGCGAAGGGGGGTGTCCTCGTCGCTGTCTTCCTCGAGCTCGTCCTCCTCGAGGCCGTCCTCGTCGGCGGCGTCGATGATGGCGTCGACCTCTTCGTCCTCGATCGCCTCCAGGACCTCGGGGTCGACCTCAGGCTCTTCAGCGACGACGGTCCGATCCGGCTGTACGAGTGCGGCGACGATGGCGTCCAGGTCGATCGGCGCAGGAGCGCCAGCGGGACGGCTGGCCGACCGACGGCGACGCGGCGGGCGGGTGCCCTCCAGCGCAGCGATGGCTTCCTGGACGCCGTTGCTGAAGATCGGCTGCGCCACGAAGGATGCGGCCGCGGGCTCGGGCTGTACGGGTGCGGCTGCAGCCTGTACGGGCTCGGGAGCGGCCAGGGGAGCAACAGCGGCGGCGGGAGCATTCGTGCGAGAGCGACGGGCACGCGGGGTCTGGGCAGCGGCGTCGGACGTCGTCACGCCGCCGAGCACCTCGTCGATGTCAGACTTCCCGGCCTTCGGCCTCCGGGGAGCCCTCGCCGACCGCTCCACGGCCGGGGCAGGCCGTTCCACGACCGGGGCAGGCCGTTCCACGACCGGGGCTGGCTGTTCGACGGCTGGGGCGCTCACGACGATCGCGTCGGGCGGACCCGAGGGACGCGAGACCGCTCGGCGGCGGCGGGGCGCCTTGGGGGCA
Organism: Propionibacteriaceae bacterium; assembly: GCA_043739465.1. GTDB lineage: Bacteria > Actinomycetota > Actinomycetes > Propionibacteriales > Propionibacteriaceae > Fen-668. Next base: position 27 of record JAYUEA010000372.1, on the reverse strand, counting down.
TCGGTGGAAGAGTCTGTCGACGGTACG
>JAYUEA010000371.1:0-4448 GCA_043739465.1 Propionibacteriaceae bacterium | reverse complement strand
GAGTCGTCGGGCTCCGGGGCGCCCAGCAGCTCCTCGCCGTCCTCGCCGATCGTCACGTCGACCGCGTTGGCCAGCGCGACGAACTCGGCCGCCACGTTCACCAGCTCGTCGAGGTTCTCGATCCGGGTCGCGTCCTGAGGATCCGTGGACGCGGACAGAGCGTCGATCATCCCCGAGTCGAACAGGATGCTCTTGAGGATCTCGTCAGCCGGGGCGCCCTTCGCCACCAGGTCGCGGTGGCGGTTCATCATCGTCGAGAAGGCCTTGAGCTGGGACACTGCCCGGCTCATCAGGTGGTTGATCTCGCCGGCCCGGTCCAGCGCCTCGCCGAACGGGATCCGGTGGGCGATCGCGAACTCCTCGACCGCGGCCTCCGTCGTGTCGCCGATGCCGCGTTTCGGCTCGTTGAGGATCCGTCGTACAGACACCTCGTCGACCGGGTTGGCGATCGCCCGCAGGTACGCGATGGCGTCGCGGATCTCCCTGCGCTCGTAGAACCTCACGCCGCCGACGACCCGGTACGGCAGCCCGACCCGGATGAACACCTCCTCGAACGACCTCGACTGGGCGTTCGTACGGTAGAAGACGGCCGTCTCTGAATACGTGCCCTGACCGGCGTCCGACAGCCTGTCGATCTCCGTCGCGACGAACTGGGCCTCGCCCTGGTCGGTGTCGGCCACGTAGCCGGTGATCAGCGGCCCGTCGCCGGCATCGGACCACAGCCTCTTGTCCGGCCGGTTGGGGTTGCGTGAGATGACGGCGTTGGCCGCCGACAGCACGTTGCCCGTCGAGCGGTAGTTCTGCTCCAGCAGGATCGTGCGCGCGCCAGGGAAGTCGCCGTCGAAGTCGAGGATGTTGCGGATCGTGGCCCCGCGGAACGCATAGATCGACTGGTCGGAGTCGCCGACGACCATCAGCTCGGCCGGCTCGATCGGCACCTCCTCGCCGACAGCGGCGAGCGGCCCACAAAGCTCGCGCACCAGCAGGTACTGGGCCACGTTCGTGTCCTGGTACTCGTCGACGAGCACGTGGCGGAACTGCCGCCGGTACTTCTCGCGCACGTCGGGGAACGCCTGGAATAGGGTGACGGTGGTCATGATGAGGTCGTCGAAGTCCAGCGCCTGGGCCGCCGCGAGACGCCGCTGATAGCTGGCGTACGCAGACGCGTACGTCTCCTGTACCGGTCCGACCGCGTTCTTCATCGCCGTCTCGTAGTCGACGAGGTCGTTCTTCTGGTCGGACACCCAGTTCAGCAAGGCCCGTGGCGGGAACCGCTTGGGGTCGATGTTCAGCTCGTTCGCGACCATGCCCATGAGTCGCTTGGAGTCGGTGTCGTCGTAGATCGAGAACGTGCGCTTGAGGCCGAACCGGTCGATGTCGTGACGCAGGATGCGCACGCACGCCGAGTGGAAGGTCGACACCCACATCAGCCTCGCCCGGTTGCCGACCAGCTCGGTCACCCGGTGCCTCATCTCGGCCGCTGCCTTGTTGGTGAACGTGATGGCCAGGATCGCGCCAGGGTGCACGTTCCGCTCCGCGACGAGGTGAGCGATGCGGCGCGTCAGCACACGGGTCTTGCCGGACCCGGCGCCCGCGACGACCAGGACGGGCGACCCGGCGTGCAGTACGGCCTCGCGCTGCGGTTCGTTGAGCCCCGACAGCAGGTCGATCGTGCGGCGCTGCTTGCGCGGCGCAGGCTCACCAGCAGCAGGTTTCTCTGCGACGGGCTCCTCGGCGGGGGGCTCCGGCTGCTCGGGCACCGTGACGGGGGTCGGCTCCGGCGCGGGGGCGTCGTCGAAGTTGAACAGGTCCGGGAACAGGGAATCGGTCATCGCGTCTCGAACTCTACTGGCGAGCTGCGACGCCACCGATCGCACGGACAGGCCCTCGCGGCACCTCACGGCTACTCTGACCCCATGGGCGGACGCGAACAGCTGGAGCGGCTTGCCGTAGCCCTCGCCACCCTCGCATTCGGCGTCGAGGCCGCCGTCATCGGCGGCATCTACGCCGCCAGGTACTCGAGCCGAAAGCACAGGCGCGCGTCGTCGTTCCCCGTCCTACCGCCGGTCGAGATCGATACCCCTGAAGGCCAGATCACGGTCTACACGTACGGGCGCGACCTGTACGCGGACATGCTCGAGGCGATCGCCGGAGCAGAAGAGTTCGTGTACTTCGAGTCGTTCATCTGGAAGGGCGACGAGGTCGGGCAACGGTTCAAGGATGCGTTGATCGCTGCGGCGGAGCGAGGCGTGCGGGTGCACGTCACGTACGACGCGTTCGCCAACCTCGTCGTGCGGCGCTCCTTCTTCACGTTCCCGCCCTCGGTCGTCGTCCGGCCCCACCCGATGTTCGGCGGTGGCGGCCTGCGCTTCCTCGACCCGCGCAACTCCGGCCGGGACCATCGCAAGATCCTCGTCGTCGACTCGCACCTCGGATTCGTCGGCGGCTACAACATCGGGGCCTTGTACGAGCGGTACTGGCGCGACACCCACATCCGGCTGCGTGGCTCGATCGTGGCGGAGCTGGAGTACGCGTTCGTCGACCACTGGAACTCAGGTCCGGGCGGTCATCGGCCCTGGCTCGCGGTCCCCGCGCGCGTGTGGGAACCTCACATCCGGATCCACCGCAACCTTCCGCGCTACATGGTCTACCCGATCCGCAACATGTACCTCGAGGCGATCGACCGGTCGACCGAGAGGGTGCTGCTGACGCACGCGTACTTCATCCCGGACGTCGACCTCACCCGCGCGCTCCTCCAGGCCGTGGCGCGAGGGGTCGACGTCAAGGTCATCGTCCCGGACCAGTCGAACCACGCGATGGCCGACTGGCTCAGCCGTGTCTCGTACGACGAGCTGCTCTCCGGCGGCATCCGGCTGTACTTGTACAAGGACGCGATGATCCACTCGAAGACCGCGACCATCGACGGCGTCTGGTCGACCGTCGGAACAGCGAACCTCGACCGGCTCAGCCTCGCCGGCAACTACGAGATCAACGTCGAGATGTTCTCCGAGGACGTCGCTGGGACCCTCGAACGGGTGTTCGCCAACGACTTGCAGAACTGCGTCGAGCTCACTCAGGACGAGTGGGCGACGCGGTCCATCGCCGCGAGGCTCTCGGAGACCGCCATCTCGCCGCTCCGGCCGCTCCTCTAGTGGGGCGTTACCTTGGTTCGTTCACGGCTTGGCGTGGTCCTGGTGCGTGCATCGCAAGGCGCCGGAGCGCAGGCGTGCCGGGTCGTCTGGTGAGCTTCGGCAACGCCGCGAGATGCGTGCCCGGGGCGCGCCACGCGTCAATGGATTTCGGCCACGCGACACGAGAACCTGGGCGCCCGTACGGGTGCACCCGAGCGACTGGTTTACTGTCCCGGTGCCGCCGCGCCGCAACCCCCTGCTGACAAGCCTGCTCGCACTGCGCGGCAACGGCCGGGCGTGCGTCTACACCGAGCCCATGTGGGGCCTGTCGATGATGCTGGTCCTCCCGTACGCGTCGGTCTTCATGCTCGCCCTCGGGGTCAAGGACGAGCAGATCGGCTTGCTGGCTAGCATCGCGATCCTTTCCCAGGTCGTGTTCGGCCTGCTCAGCGGTGTGATCACCGACAAGCTCGGGCGGCGCCTGACCACGGCGGTCTTCGACGTCGTCGCCTGGGTGATCCCCTGCGCCATCTGGGCGTTCGCCCAGAACTTCTGGGCATTCCTGGTCGCGTCGGTCGTCAACGGCGCCTGGCAGGTCACCCAGAACTCCTGGGACTGCCTGCTCGTGGAGGACGTCGACCGCACCGAGATCACGAAGCTCTACTCACTGATCAAGGTCGCCGCCGAGTTCTCGGCGCTGTTCGCGCCGATCGCGGCCCTCCTGGTGTCCAGCCTCGGCCTCGTTCCCGCAGTCCGGATCCTCTACGTCAACGCGTTCTTCATCATGGCGGTCAAGATCGTGATCCTGTACCGGGCCACGACCGAGACCGAGACGGGTCGCGTCCGCCGCGAGCAGACCCGCGGGGTGAGCGTGTGGCGCGTGTTGGCGGAGTACCGCGGCGTCCTGGGCCTCATCCTCCGCTCCAAGGGTACGATCTTCTCCCTGACGATCTCCGCGATCGTCGGAGCCGTGGCGCTCGTCAACGGCACCTTCTGGCAGCTGGCGATCAGCCAGCGGCTCGGCGTCCCCGACCCGTTGCTGCCGTTCTTCCCGATGGTCCGCTCCATCCTGTCCGTGGTGTTCTTCTTCACGGTGATCCCCTACCTCACGCACGCCAAGCACCTGAAGCGCCCAACCCTGTGGGGCTTCCTGGGCTACCTCGCGGGCCAGGTGCTCCTCGTCGTGATCCCCGGGTCCGCGGGCGGCGCCGGACCGATCACGTACGGGCTGCTCGCGATCTGCCTCGTCCTGGACGCCTTCGGCGCGGGCATCCTGTTCATGCTGGCCGAGTCACTGGTCGCGCTCCACGTGGACCG
>JAYUEA010000370.1:0-4495 GCA_043739465.1 Propionibacteriaceae bacterium | reverse complement strand
CTACGTGCCCGTGCGGCAATGAGCGGGTCACCTCCAGATCCTCACCAGCGACCAGCAGCGGCTTGCCTGCCAAGCAGGCCCGGACCGCCTCAATCGCCGGCTCCGGCAACGGCGACAGGTTCGCCAACGTTTCGTGCTTGACCTTCCCGTCGACCCGATACGTCCGGCGTAACAAGTGACTGACGTAAGCACGCGTCGTGCCGGCCTTATTCACGTGCCGACTCGTAATGCTGGCTACGTGCATAGCACCAGTCTGCTTGGCCACCTCCGCAGCCTAGACCGGTCCTACCCAAACGTCCCATCCAACACGCCAAAAATACTGGCTACATCATCAGCCAGTCCACAGCGCATCGCTGCAGGTCGGAGCACCGATCAGCCGTCCAAAAGGTCTGAACTTCGGGCTAGAACGACAGCATCCCGCTGACCAGTGCGCGCCAGGTCATCGGTCCGACGATGCCGTCGACCGTCACCGTGGGGATGTCGAGGTGCAGCGCCTGCTGGAACCCGCGGACGGCCGCGTCGGTCTGCGGACCAAACACACCGTCGATCTGCAGGCCGCGGCTCGGATCACCCGACAGGTTCCGGAATTGGAACTCTTTCTGCACGGCACGGACTGCGTCTCCAGCGCTGCCCAGCCTGACCAGGACGACGAGCGACGCCCAGGTCTGCGGCCCCACGATCCCATCGACGCCCAGGGCCCGCTGCTGCTGGAAGCCGCGGACGGCGGCTTCGGTCTGGGGGCCGAAGATGCCGTCGACTCCTCCAACAGGGTGCGCGCTGGCCCGCAGCAGCAGCTGCAAGGTGCTGACCGGGTGGGCTAGGGCGCCCCTGCTGACCACCGGCCAGGGGCTGATCGAAGCAGCAGTGGCTGGGCTGGTGTCATACCGCGGTGGTGTCACGACCGACGGGTGCTTGCAGTTCTTGGCGATCTGCTGGTTGTCCGGCGTGGCCCACGGCCGTAGCCCCTCACCACCAGCCCACGGCTCGAGGTCGTTGACGATCGACGGGTGCGTGCCAGCTGCTCCGTACACCCGGGCTGGATCGAGGCGCCATGACTTGCCCGGGGCGGTTTGCCACTCGGCCAGCAGCCGGTCGACGTTGGCGTGGATGAGGAAGACGAACGGGTCATGGAAAGAGTAGTGCTGAAAACCGATGGATCCGCCGATGTAGCCGTGGGCCACGTTGTGCGCCCCCTGCAAAGCGGTGTTCATCTGCAGGTACTGATCTGCTTCCGGCGCGGTGTCGCCGTTCGTCACGACGCTTGCGTCCGGCGGGACGGGAGGTGCGCCAGCACTGAGGTCACGCCAGATGACGTTGTGACCGCTACCGAGCTCGGCGCCTTCGGTGCTCTCAAACAGTTGCAGCGGTGGGCCGGCGTCACCGTGCGCGGCGCCCATGAAGTCGGCGCTGAACAGGTTCGCCCCGGCCGCGAGTGACGTCGGGTCGGTCGTCCAGTCCCAGTAGTGCAACGACAGCGTCGGGTCGACTTGCCGCAACATCGCCTCGAACCGGTTGCACAACTCGCGGTGCCAAGGCAGGAAACCCGGCCCTGAGTGCACATCCTGCCCGCCGGCGTGCGCGGATTTGTGGATCTGCTCTTGCTTGTCCCAGAACGTCACACCGTCCGGGAACATCTTGGTCGTGTCCAGCGCGATGAACGCATCCCGCAGCCTGTTGCGTTCGTCCGCAGAGATCTGGGCGACGTTCCTACGAACACCATCTCCAGCTGGCATGACATACCCCGTCCATTCAATCGACTCAGCACAGTCCTAGTAACGGTTGGCGCCAACTGCTGGTAGCAGCGCAGCCGCCATGCCAACACTGATCCGGCGAGGCCGCTGCTGATACCCGCGGTGCAGAGTCGCCGGCAGTCCACAGCGAGCACCCACCAGATCGTCGAGGTCGATGCGGGCGTGGCGGCGTGCTCACGAGGCGCCTCCCACGGCTATCCAGCAGTCAGTCGCCCGCTGATCCGGCTCTGCGCTACCAGGCCGGCGTCGCCCACCTGGGCGTCGCACCGACGGACTGCTCTCGGCCCGGGCACTCGCCGGCCAACCGGCTGCCCGCCCCCACCGTCACCCGATGGCGCACCCTTGGCCTATCGCCGTCACCGACAGATGGCGAGGTTCCGCGCTGTCCGGCTGGCCAGCCATGCCCGACCGCCGCCCACTCACCGCCGGAGACACCACGCCCTGAATGGGACTCGCGCCCTAAGAGTTCAGGAAGAATAGACCGCGACAACGCTGACGTCGCCACCCGAAACGCTGATCCCCCATCGGCTGGCGATGGTCGCGTCACACCCGGCCCAGTGGTCGAAGACCGCCGCAACAGAGGGGTTGCTAGCCCCGTCGGTCCGGGCGTCGATGTTGATCGTGGACCGGCCGGCGTCGACCGTGTAGTCGCAAGTCACTGTTCCGCCGAAATAGAAGATGCTCCCCGGATGGTCCACGCAGTCTGATTGGCTGCCGCCGTCAAAGACGGCTGTACGCGCCGGAATATCCGGTGTCTGGGGGTCCCACGCCGCCGTTGGGAACGCCGCATACGTCCGGGTGACTCGCCCCGTCAATGCAGTGGGATTCAGGTTCCTGCAGGGTCACGTGTACGGTCAAGGTCGCGATGAACTCGGCGGTGACTGACTTGGCTGCGTCTACGGTGACAGTGCAGGTGCCGCCGCCGGTGCAGGAACCACCCCAGCCGGCGTAGCGGGAATGCGCTGCCGGTGCGGCGGTAAGGGTCACCTGGCTGCCTGCGAGGTAGTCATGGCTGTATGCGCTGCCGGAAATCGGGCCGCAGGTAATGCCTGCAGGGCCGCTGGTGATGTTCCCAACGCCCTGGCCACTTCTCGCAACAGTCAAGGTGTATCGGTGGCTCGGGACGCAGGCCAGGGTCACGACGCGGGTAGCCGGGCCGTATGGACAAGGTCTTGCTCACCCCGGTAGCGGCTGCGACGGTCCTTGGCATCGGGCGCTCGAAGATGTACCAGCTCCTCAAGAGCGGTGACCTCGACTCCGTCCGCATCGGAAGCTGCCGACGCATCCCCCTACGCGCTGTCCACACGTTCGTCGCCGCCCTCGCCGCAAACGCCGCTGCGGTGCAAGCGTTGGAGGCCCCCCAAGGGGGATGACATGCGTCCGAACGAAGACCGCCGCATCGAAACACCCACAGCTCGGATAACCCCGTGAGTCGGACTTCCAACGGTGAAAGCAGCATCTACCAGGCTGCGGACAGTTGGTGGCACGGCTACGTCTCCATGGGTGCGAAGCGCAACGGGCAGCGTGATCGCCGGCATGTGACGGGTACACGAAGATGCGACGTCGCGCGCAAGGTCCGAGCGCTGGAGGACGTACGGGACGCGGGAGTGGTGCTTGCGGGAGGCAAGGCTCCCTCTGCCGCGCAGTGGCTCATGCACTGGCTCGAAACAATCGCCCTGTCGCGACTGAGGCCGAGAACGCTTGAGGGCTACCGATCCAACATCGAGCTACATCTGTTGCCGCACCTCGGGCATCACCCACTGGACCGCCTGCAGCCCGAACACCCGGAGGCGTGCTACCGCGACCTGCTCGCGCAGGGCCTGCCGCCGACCACCGTCCTGGTCAACCACCGCATCATCTCGCGGGTGCTCAAGGTCGCCATGCAGCGCGGTCGGGTTGCGTGCAACGTCGCCGCCCTCGTCGACCCGCCACGGGTGATCAAGCCCGAGTTGACGCCGTTAACGGCAGGCGAGGCCCGCTCCGTCCTCGCCGCGGCGGCTGGGGTTGCCAACAGCGCCCGGTGGTCTGTGGCCCTTGCCCTTGGCCTGCGTCAACGTGAGGCCCTCGGGTTGCTGTGGCGAGACGTGGACCTCACTCAGGGCACCCTGACTGTTCGGCGGGCCCTGCAGCGACAGAAGGGTAAGGGGCTCGTCCTGGTGGAGCCCAAGAGCCGGGCCGGAGTGCGAACGGCAGGCGGAGCAGCGGGAGATCGCTGGCGACATGTACGAGGACGGGGGCTTCGTGTTCGCCCAGCCGAACGGGCGGCCGTTCGGCGCCCGGCAGGACTGGGAGGCTTGGAAACGGCTGCTCTCGCGGGCCGGGGTGCGCGACGTGCGGCTGCACGACGCGCGGCACACGGCGGCCACCCTGCTGCTGGCCCAAGGGGTGGATGTCCGCATCGTGATGCAACTGCTTGGCCACTCGCAGATCTCCATGACGATGCACTACACGCACGCCGTGCCCGAGCTGGCCCGGGAGGCCGCGGCCCGGATGAACGCGGCGCTCTGGGACGCGCCGTGACCTCCGGCCGGCGAGCAATGGGCACCACTCTGCCGGTCTCGATCATGCTCCCGGACCCGTTGTCGCAGGTGAGAGGTGGAGCCGCCTCGGAGAATCGAACTCCGGACAACCTCATTACGAGTGAGGTGCTCTACCGACTGAGCTAAGGCGGCGTGGTGCGGTCGGGAGTCTAGGACACGCCCTCGTCGTGAGCCCTTCTCGGCGCGCAGACGCTCGCCTTGCTG
>JAYUEA010000369.1:0-4529 GCA_043739465.1 Propionibacteriaceae bacterium | reverse complement strand
AGACGGTCGACGGGCTGGCCGCGGTGCTGGCCAAGGACGACGCGATCATCGACGGCGGCAACTCCCACTACCACGACGACCTGGCGCGAGCGGCTGGTCTGAAGGACGCCGGGATCCACTACATCGATGTCGGTACGAGCGGTGGCGTGTGGGGGCTCGACCGCGGCTACTGCCTGATGATCGGCGGCGACACCGAGGCTGTGGACCGGCTGGACCCGATCTGGGCGAGCGTGGCGCCGGGCGTCGAAGCCGCACCCCGTACGGCCGGGCTGGTCGGCGAGCCGTCCGCGGCGGAGCAGGGCTACCTCCACTGCGGCCCGGTGGGCGCCGGCCACTTCGTGAAGATGGTGCACAACGGGATCGAGTACGGGCTGATGGCCGCGTACGCCGAGGGCCTCAACATCCTCAAGAGCGCCAACGTGGGCTCGAGCACGCGCGACACGGACGCCGAGACGGCGCCGCTGGAGCACCCCGAGCACTACAGGTACGACATCGACGTCGCTGCGGTCACCGAGGTGTGGCGGCGCGGCAGCGTCGTACAGTCCTGGCTGCTCGACCTCACCGCGGACGCGATGGCCGGCGATCCCGAGCTCGAAAGCTTCACCGGACGCGTGTCGGACTCCGGCGAGGGCCGCTGGACGGCGATGGCGGCCATCGACGAGGGCGTACCCGCGCCTGTGCTGGCCTCTGCCCTCTTCTCCCGCTTCGCCTCCCGCGACCAGGACCTCTTCGCCGACAAGGTCCTCTCCGCCATGCGCAAGCAGTTCGGCGGGCACGACGAGAAGAAGGCCTGACGCGGTCGTACGAGTCCGAGTTGAGCTGTTCTCGCGAAGACCGGAGATCTCGGGCATATGAGATGGGGTCGAGCCGCTGGCGGCACGTACCCCGAAGTTCTCGGGCGTACGAGGCGCTGATTCGGCCTCATTTGCCCGAGATCTCTTGGAATCTCGCACCACAGGGCCCACGGCTGCTCATGGGCCCGATATCTCCGGGCGATGCCCCGCGGACGGGCTCAGGCTGGATCGACCTTCAGGTTGGTCGTTCGTCTAGCCTCGCCTGGACACAGCCGATGGGACGAGACGATGCGCATCCTGGTGACCGGATCGGCGGATGGGCTCGGGCGGGCGGCGGCCGCCACGCTGCTGGAGGCGGGCACTCGGGCGGCATCAGCCCTACCCGGGTAGCGGCCCGAACAGCACGCCGATCGTGGCAGGTTCGATGGCAGCCGTCTCGATCCTGATGAGTCGTCGGCGGTGGATCATCCATGCGACGGCCAGGGGCGCCAACCCACCGACCCACGCTAACGGGGCCGCGAGGCAGGCGCCGAGGAACCCGATCTGAGAGATCAGGACGAGCCCGACGAAGGTCCGGGCGAGCAGCTCCATGACGCCGGCGATGGTCGGTACGGCCGCGACGCCCAGCCCCTGGAGCGCGTTGCGGAGCACCAGCAGCAGCGCCACCGCCACGTACATGCTGCTGGTGATGATCAGGTATCGGTGAGCCATCGCCACGACGCCGTCCGCGCCGGAACCGACGAAGAGCCGGACCAGGCTGGTGCCGTACAGCAGGATCACCAGACCCAGTACGAGCGCGAAACCGACGGACAGCAGGCTGGCCTGGAGCACGCCGACGCGGATCCGGTGCCACTGGCCGGCGCCGTAGTTCTGAGCGACGTACGTGCTCAGGGCGACGCCGATCGAGACCAGCGGGGTCACGCCGACCTGCTCGACCCTGATCGCTGTGGTGAACGCCGCCACAGCATCGGTCCCGAGCTGGTTGATCCCGTACTGCAGCACCGCCGCCCCCACCGCGATGATCGACATCTGGAAACCCATGGTCAGTCCGAGTCGGCTGGCATCCCCCAGCTCGACCCGGCCGATCCGCCAGTCGGCGCGGGTCAGGTGCAGGTCCGGCATGCGGCGCACGACGAGCACGAGGCACCACAGCACCGAGAGCCCCTGCGCGATCACCGTGGCCAGAGCCGCGCCGCCGACGCCCATCCCGATCCCCGCGATGAACAGCACGACGAGGGCGGCGTTGATCACGCAGGAGACGATGAGGAACAGGAGAGGTGTACGGCTGTCGCCGAGCGCTCGGATCACCGCGCTGAGGAAGGCGAACGCGACGGTCGAGGCAGTCCCGCTGAACAAGACCGCGAGGAACGTCGCAGCGGTCCCTATCAGCTCGGGCGGCGTACCCATCCAGGTCAGCAGCGTCCGGGAGCCGACCGTGCCGATGAGGGTGATCGCGACGGTCATGCCGACGCTGATGACGATCCCCGCGGTCACCGCCCGCCGCATCGCCGGCAGGTTGCCCGCGCCGAAGGCCCGCGCGACCGGGATGGCGACGCCCGCGGAGGCGCCGAACGCGAACCCGAACAGCAGGAACTGCAGGCTTCCCGACGCCCCGACGGCTGCGAGCGCGTCAACCCCGAGGAGGCGCCCGACGACGAGCGCGTCCGTGACGGCGTACATCTGTTGGAACAGGTTTCCCAGCAACAACGGAAGGGTGAACCGGATGATGACACGGCTCGGCGACCCGGAGGTCAGATTCCTCGTGATGGCAGGACTTTCTCAGGTGAATGTACGACTGGGAGCAGGGGTCGATCTCATGCGCTCTGAATGCCGCGAGAGCCAGCGCGATGCTCTGTTTGAAACGTTATCGCACACCGTCGGCAGGCGCGCCGCCGTCTTCCCCCTTGACCACGCAACCCCTCCTCGAACAGGGGTTGCGTGGTGCCAGAGAGGTCCGTCCTACCGTGCGGCGACCACGTCCACGAAGTAGTTCGTGGACGAGACCGACGTCGGGAAGACATCGGTGCCGGCCGTCACCCCACCGTTGACCGGCACGCTGAACGTCCCGTTGGTGTACGTGGTCACGAAGCTCAGCGGAGTCGCCGAGTACTGGGCGGTAAGTGCCCTCACCGACGCGACATACGTGGTGTTCGCCGTGGTCCGCACCGGCGTCGTCAGGTTCACGGTCCGCCACCCCGCGGTGGCCGACGTGGGCGTGCCGGTGGCCGTGGCCAACGTCGCGCCGGTGGACGACCAGAGCGTGACCGTGTACGTGCTCGTCACGTCCGCGGGCAGGTAGAACCTGATGCCGGTGATCGAGTACGCCACAGTGGACCGGAACGTCACTCCGACCGTCAGCGGTGCCCCCGACGTGGTCGAGGACGCAGCCGTCAGCGACGCGGGGAAGATGTTCACCGCCGCAGCTGTGGTGAACGAGGAGCTGAACGGCGTCGCCGCCAGCCCGTCAGCCAGCGCGGCGCTCACCGCGACGCCGTACAGCGTCCCGGGCGTGAGCATCGCCGACGGCGTGAACGTACCGCTGGTCGACGTGGTCGCCAGCGTCCCGGTGACGGCTGTACCGGCCGGGTCTGTGACCGTGATCCTGATGCTCGCGGTGCTCACCGCTTTGCTGAACGTCGCGCGCACCGTCGTGATGTTCGACACGGCGGTCGCCCCGTTCGCCGGGGTGATCGCCGACACCCTGGGCGCGGTCTCCGTCGTGAAGGACCAGACCACCGGCGTCATCGTGGTGCCCAACGGGCTCGCGGCCGCGACTGTCGCGGTGTAGACGGTGTTGGCTGCCAGCACCGCAGACGGAGCGAACGTCACGGCGGTGCTGGTCCCGGTCAGCGTCCCGGCGACGGCGACCCCCGAGGGGTTCACCACCGACAGGGTCGACCTGGTCGGGTCCACGGCCTTGGTGAAGGTCGCCGAGACGCTCGTGTTGGCGGCGACGCCGGTGGCTCCGGCGGCTGGGGTCCTGGTCGCGACGACCGGCGCCGGCGAGACCGTGCTGAAGGTCCAGGTGACCGGGGCCATGACCGTACCCGCGACGCTGGACGCATTGACAGTCACCGTATAGACCGTGGACTCGGCCAGAGCTGCCGACGGCGTGAACGTCGCACTGGTCGCTGTCGTCGCGAGCGTCCCGGCCAGGGCGCTGCCACCCGCAGGGGTGACGCTGATCGTCACCGACGAGGCAGACAACAAGCCCGCGAAGGTCGCCCCGACGGACGAGGCCACCGCGACACCGGTCGCGTTCGCGCCCGGGCTCGTGGACACCACGCTGACAGGGGTCTCCGTCGTGAAGGTCGCGGTGAACGGCGCCATAGCCGTACCGCCAGGGCTGGAGGCCCCAACCGTCAGCGTGTATGTGGTGTTGCCCGCCAACGCTGCCGAGGGGGTGAACGTCCCGGACGACGCGCTGGTGGCAAGGGCGCCTGGCACGGCGATGCCGCCAGGGCCCGTCAGCGTGACCCTGACCGAGGAGGTGTTGAGCTGCCCGGAGAACGTGACAGTCACCGACGAGGCCACTGGGACGCCCGTGGCGCCGGACGCCGGGGTCACTGCGGCCACCGACGGTGCGGTGTCGATCGTCGTGGTCACGGTGGTCGTGAACACGACGTCCACGAAGTAGTTCGGCGCGCCGAAGGACTGGTTCGGGAACGCGTCACCGGAGGCGAAGACGCCTCCGGAGTCCACCGAGGCCAGGGGCGGGTTGACCATCTGGGTCAC
>JAYUEA010000368.1:0-4531 GCA_043739465.1 Propionibacteriaceae bacterium | reverse complement strand
GGGGATGACCATGGGCATCCGGTCGTGGATGTGACCGAGCCGGTCCGTCGCCCGGGTCGTGATGATCGTCACCGACGTCAGCCAGGCTGAAGGACCTTCGACGGCCGGGTCCTTCCAGAACTCGTACAGCCCTGCCATCACGAGCAGCCCCGAATCGGGCCGGATGAAGAACGGCTGCTTGGTCGGCTTCCCCTTGGCGGTGACCTGGTCGGTCTCGTACCACTCGTAATAGCCGTCAGCCGGCAACAGGCAGCGCCGCTTCGTCAGTGCCGTCCGGAAAGCAGGCTTCTCGGCGATCGTCTCGATACGCGCGTTGATCATCGGCGGGCCGCCGGGACCCTTGGACCACGAAGGCACCAGACCCCAGCGAGGAGAGATGAGTCGCCGCGTCACGACACCGGTCTCGCGGTCGGGACGCTCTACGACAGCGGGCACGCGGTCGGTGGGCGCCACGTTCCACGAGGCCGGCGGCAGCTCGAGCACCTGCTCCAGCTCGAAGACCTCCCGCAGCATCCCCTCGTCGGCCGAGGCCGCATACCGTCCGCACATACCTGCGGAATCTACCGGTCGGCGTCGAATCGTGACCCAGTTGATTGGTACGGGACCCGCTATCAGGGTAGGAATGACCTATGAGTCTTCTGCGTTTCGCAGGCCGCACGATGCTGGCCAGTTACTTCGTGGTCCAAGGCGCCAAAGCCGTCATCAACCCCGAGCCCTTGGTCCAGGGCGCCGATCCTCTCGCGAAGGCCTTCGTACCCCTCGCACAGAAGGTCGCCCCCGCGTCGTTCGCCGGCTACATCCCTGAGGAGACCAAGACGCTGGTACGAGTCAGTGGCGCGGCACAGGTCGTCGGAGGCCTGATGCTGGCCACCGGCATCGGCCGACGGCTGGGTGCCACCGTGCTCGGCCTGTCCCTGGTGCCGCACGTGATCGCCTCGCGGCCGTCGAAGGGGGCCACCAGCGAGGAGCGTCAGATCGCGCAGTCCCACCTGCTGCGCAACGTCGCGCTGCTCGGTGGCGCCATCCTCGCCTCGCTCGACACCCAGGGACGCCCGAGCCTGGCGTGGCTCGCTGACGACCGTCGACAGCGGCTCGCGTCGGACGCGGAACGTACGGCCAACCAGCTCAGCGGCAGCGCCAAGCGCACCGGCCGTGGGTTCGCCAAGGGCGCCAAGCGTGCCGCCGAGCAGGCGGCGAAGGACGCCAAGACAACCCGCAGAGCGCTCGCCCGTGAGCTGAAGCTCGCCGGCAGCGAGGCGAAGCTCCAGGTCGCCGGGGCTCAGCGCAAGATCGAGCACGCGCTCAGTTGAGCGAGCCCGCGCCCGTCCCGTGGGCCGCCCCGCTGGCGGCCAGCCCTGTACGGGCGCGAGTCGTCGTACCCGGGTCCAAGTCCGCCACCGCCCGCGCCCTGCTGCTGGCCGCGATCGCCGATGGCCCCGGCACTATCACCGGCCCCCTCGAGGCCCGCGACTCCCGGCTGATGCGTGAGGCGTTGCGCAAGATCGGCGCCAGGATCGACGACTCCGACCACCTCACGTGGAAGGTGAAGCCCGCGCACCCGATCAAGGCCACGGCCGAGATCGACTGCGGCCTCGCGGGCACCGTGATGCGCTTCGTCCCGCCCGTGGCCGCCCTCGCAAAGGGCACGACCCGCTTCGTCGGCGACGAACAGGCGTCGGCCCGGCCCGTACAACCCATCCTCGACGGCCTGCGGCAGCTCGGCGCCACGGTCGACGGAGACGAGCTCCCGTTCTCGATCACAGGACCGATCCATGGGGGCACAGCCTCGATCGACGCTTCGGGGTCCAGCCAGTTCGTCTCTGGGCTGCTGCTCGCGGGTGCGCGTTTCCCCGAAGGCCTGACACTGCGGCACGACGGCGACACGGCCGTCCCGAGCCGGCGCCACATCGACATGACGGTGGAGTGGCTGCGTGCCCGAGGCGTCACCGTGACGCAGCCGGACGACGAGACCTGGGTCGTCTCCCCCGGCCCGATCAAGGCGGTGGCCGAGACCGTCGAGCCCGACTTCATGACAGCGGCCCCGTTCCTGGCGGCCGCACTGGTGACCGGTGGCTCGGTGACCGTGGCCGGCTGGCCCAGGAAGTCCACGCAGCCCGGCATGGACCTCGGCGACATCCTCGCTGAGTTCGGGGCCTCGACGACCCTCGACGAGGATGGGCTCACGGTGTCTGGGCCTGGCCGCATCCACGGCGTCGACCTCGACCTGCATGACGCCTCCGAGCTCGTACCTGTCGCTGCTGCCCTGGCCGCTCTGGCGATCTCGCCGTCCATCATTCGTGGCGTCGCGCACATCCGCGGCCATGAGACCGACCGTCTGGCCGCGCTCGCGTCGGAGATCAGCGGGCTGGGCGGCTCGTGCGAGGAGACTGCCGACGGGCTGGACATCAAGCCTGCGCCGCTGCACCCTGGCACGTTCCACTGCTACGCCGACCACCGGCTGGCGCACGCAGGTGCCCTGCTCGGCCTCGTACGTCCCGGCATCGTGCTCGACGACATCGCGTGCACGTCGAAGACGATGCCGCGCTTCCCCGAGACCTGGATGGGCATGCTCCGATGAGCCGCAGGAGCGGCGGCAACAACAGCGTGTACTCCGACGACCAGGACGGTTTCGACCGGCCCGCGCGCCGCACTCGGCCCCGCACGAAGGACCGGCCGAACTACTCGGCGCTCGACGTCGCGCGGGTGGTGACCATCGACCGAGGCCGCTACCGCTGCGTCATCGAGGGGCGCCCGGTGTCGGCGACCAAGGCGCGGCAGCTGGGGCGCAAGTCGGTGATCGTGGGCGACCTCGTACGACTCGACGGTGACACCTCCGGCGAGGTCGGCACGCTGAGCCGGATCGTCGAGGTGGTCGAGCGGACGACCGTGCTGCGGCGCACCGCAGACGACGACGACCCGTTCGAGCGTCCGATCGTCGCCAACGCCGACCAGCTCGTCATCGTCACCGCGCTGGCAGACCCGCCGCCGCGTACGGGGATGATCGACCGGATCCTCATCGCCGCGTTCGACGCCGGCATCGACCCCCTGCTGTGCCTGACCAAGTCCGACCTCGACGACCCGAGCGACCTGATCGCCATGTACGAGCCGCTCGACGTCCCCGTCGTCGTGACGCGGATCGGGGCGGAGCTGGCCGAGCTGAGGTCGTACCTCGACGACCGCGTCAGCGTCCTCATCGGTCATTCGGGGGTCGGCAAGTCGACGCTGGTGAACGCGCTGATCCCGGGCGCGGGGCGGTCGACGGGGATCGTGAACGACGTGACCGGCCGAGGCCGGCACACGTCGACGTCGGTGATCGCGCTGGAGCTGCCGGGCGGCACGGGCTGGGTCATCGACACCCCGGGCATCCGCTCGTTCGGCCTGTCGCACGTCGACCCGAAGAACGTGCTGGCTGCCTTCTTCGACCTGGCGGAGCTCAGCGACGACTGTCCTCGGGGATGTAGGCATGCGGCGACCGAGCCCGAGTGCGCTTTGGATGTAGCTGTCGCGGCTGGGAAGCTGGCGCCAGCGCGGCTGGCGTCATTCCGCCGGATCCAGGTCGTCGAGCGCATCAACTGACCAGGCGCGTCAACCGACGAGGTCCCGCCAAGGCTGCCGGGTCACCGGTAACCTGAGCACCATGGCTGCCCGCAAGGACCTCACCGACGACCTCCGACTAGCACACGTGCTGGCGGACAACGCCGACTCGATCACGATGAGCCGGTTCCGCGCACAGGACCTGCGCGTGGACACGAAGCCCGACCTCACGGAGGTGTCCGACGCCGACACGGCCGTCGAGGAGGCGATCCGTCGCCTGCTGGGCAGCAGCCGCCCGCGCGACGCCGTCCACGGCGAGGAGGGCGAGGACACCGGCTGGGGTCCGCGGCGGTGGATCATCGACCCGATCGACGGTACGGCGAACTTCGTACGCGGCGTGCCCGTGTGGGCGACGCTGATCGGGCTGATGGTCGAGGACCGCGTCGAGGTGGGAGTCGTCAGCGCACCGCTGCTGGGGCGTCGCTGGTGGGCATGTACGGACGGTGGCTCGTACACCGGTAAGTCGCTGATGAACGCCTCACAGATCCGCACCTCGCAGGTGAGCTCGTTGTCTGACGCGTTCCTGTCGTACTCGTCCTTGCACGGCTGGGTCGGCGCCGAGCGCGGGCTCCAGTTCGGCGACCTCTTGCGGTCGGTGTGGCGCACACGCGCGTTCGGCGACTTCTGGTCGCACATGCTGGTAGCTGAGGGCGCCGTCGACATCTCCGTCGAGCCCGAGCTGGCGCTCCACGACATGGCCGCACTGGACGTCATCGTGCGCGAGGCCGGGGGCCGCGCCACGTCGATCGACGGCGCAGCAGGCCCTGTGGGTCCCGGGCTGCTCTGTACGAACGGGCTGCTCCACGACGAGGTCCTGGGCCTGCTCGCCGAGTTCGACGACGACGACAGCCAGCCGGCCCCCGAGGAGACCGAGGAGTCGGTCATCATCGTCGGCCGCCGCGGCCTCTCCCCGGGCGAGTAGTCCGCACTTCTGCTT
>JAYUEA010000367.1:0-4539 GCA_043739465.1 Propionibacteriaceae bacterium | reverse complement strand
CGGTCGCGCCGACCTCCTCGGAGACCATCGACTTCTGGCGATCGATACCTTCGGCGTTCGCGACCTGGGCCTCGATGGCGGGGATCTGCCCGTACAGGATCTCGGCCGCCTTCGTGAGGTCGCCCTCTCGCTGGGCGCGGTCGGCCTCGCCGCGGAGCTTGTCGATCTGCTCCTTGAGGTCGCCGACCTTGTTGAGGCCGGCCTTCTCGGCCTCCCACTGGTTCTCGAGCGAGCGCAGCTGCTCGGACGCGTCCGCGAGCTCACCCTGCAGACGGTGCAGCCGGTCGACGGACGCGACATCGTCCTCCTTCTCGAGGGCGAACTGCTGCATCGTCATGCGATCCACCTGGCGTCGGAGCTGGTCGATCTCCTCCGGCGACGAGTCGATCTCCATCCGCAGCCGGGACGCCGCCTCGTCGACGAGGTCGATCGCCTTGTCAGGTAGCTGACGGCTCGTGATGTAGCGGTTGGAGAGCTGTGCGGCGGCGACGAGGGCGCCGTCGGTGATCCGTACCTTGTGGTGAGCCTCGTACCTCTCCCTCAGCCCGCGCAGGATCGCGATCGTGTCCTCGACGCTGGGCTCGCCGACGAAGACCTGCTGGAACCGGCGCTCGAGGGCGGGGTCCTTCTCGATGCGCTCGCGGTACTCGTCGAGCGTCGTCGCGCCGATCATCCGCAGCTCTCCGCGGGACAGCATCGGCTTGAGCATGTTGCCGGCATCCATCGAGGAGTCGCCGGTCGCGCCGGCACCCACCATCGTGTGGAGCTCGTCGATGAAGGTGATGATCTGGCCCTCGGCCTCGCGGATCTCGTTGAGGACGGCCTTGAGTCGCTCCTCGAACTCGCCGCGGTACTTGGCACCGGCCACCATGCTCGCCAGGTCGAGCGAGACGAGGCGGCGGCCCTTCAGCGAGTCGGGCACGTCGCCGGCGATGATGCGCTGGGCGAGGCCGTCGACGACAGCCGTCTTCCCGACGCCGGGCTCGCCGATGAGGACCGGGTTGTTCTTCGTACGACGCGCGAGGACCTGTACGACCCGGCGGATCTCCTGGTCGCGCCCGATGACCGGGTCGAGACGCCCCTCGCGGGCCTTCTGGGTGAGGTCGACGGAGTACTTGTCGAGCGAGGACGACCCACCTTCCGCCTCGGCGGAGGTGACGCGCTTGGACCCGCGGCGATCGTTGAAGGCCTTGACGATCTTGTCGCTGGTCACGCCGAGGTCGCCCAGGATCTTGCGAGCCTCGGACTGTACGGACGCGAGCGAGATCAGCAGGTGCTCTGTCGCGACGAACTGGTCGCCGAGCTGGGTGGCGCGGGTCTCGGCGTCGGCGACCACGCGGGCGAAGGCGCCGGAGAGGTTGGGCTGCGCGACCGAAGACCCCTGCGCCGACGGCAGCTTCGTGATCGCGCCTTTGGCGGCGGCGTCGACGATTCGCGGGTCCGCACCCAAGGTGTCCAGCAACGGCCCCACGGTGTTGTCCGGGATCGTGAGCAGTGCCTCAAGAAGGTGTACGGGTTCGGCGTTGGGGTTGCCATGCGTCAGGGCGGAACGCAGCGCGATCGAGACCGCGTCGCGGCTCATGGCGGTGAGCTTTGCAGTGTCCACTCAGTCATCTCCTTGAAAGTTGAGCGTACTAGACTCAACCCTACATCCGAGGCGTGCATTCCGGAGACTCGCAGCGCAAACCGCCACCTGTACGGCCGGGCCACACGCACCACCCGTACCCACCCTGACCGCCAATTCGATACCCCGACGTCGCACCCCTACAACGGACATCGCACACCCCTACTCCGGACGTCGCACCCGTACTAGGACATCGCACCCCTACTACGACATCGCACCCTGTCGGCGGGGTGCGATGTCACACAGGGGGTGCGACGTGGGGTCAGCAACCTGGACGTGACGCGCCGACGTGTGAGAGGCGCCGCGACCGGATCAGAAGATCGTCTGCTCGTACGGGTCCCAGCCCTCCGGCAGCATCGGTACGGGATCGACGGTGCTCGTGATCGTGACGGCCTCGTGGGACCTGATCGACTCGGCCATCGACGCCATCACGTCGAGGATGTGGAAGCCGACAGCGCCGGACGCGATCGGCGTACCCCCGTTGCGGATGCAGCGGGCCATGTCGACGACGCCCGCGCCACGACCGAAGCGCTCCTCGTCGCCCTCGAGGTCGGTCCAGACCGGCGGGACGTCGAACTCGTCGACCCCCACCCTCGGCGTGATCCGCACGGTGCCTCCGAAGATGTTGGGATCCGGTACGGACAAGGTGGCCTCCGTGCCGATGACCTCGAAGGAGATCCGCCTGTGCGGCGAGTCGAAGCTGATGAGGCTCTGCGACACGGCGCCACTGGCGAACTGCGCGATGGCGCTCACGTGGGTCGGCACGCTCACGGGGAACTCCGTACCGGCCCGCGGGCCGGTCGCGATCGTCCGCGTCTTGTGGCCCGTCGACCCCACGGCAGCGACGTGCGAGAACGAGCCGAACAGGTGGACGAGCGTGGTCAGGTAGTACGGGCCGATGTCGAACAGGGGCCCGGCGCCGGTAGCGAAGAGGAACTCGGGGTTCGGGTGGAACAGGTCCGGGCCTGCGTACTGCATCGTGGTCTGCGCCGACAGCGGCGTGCCGATGTCGCCGCGAGCGATGACGCGCCGAGCGGTCTGCAGGCCGGGCCCGTAGCCGGTGTCCGGCGCCACGCCGACCAGCAGCCCTGCGTGCTCGGCTGCGTACAGCAATGCCCGCGCCGTCTCCCGCTTGGTCGTGAGCGGCTTCTCCGTCCAGACGTGCTTGCCCGAACCGATAGCCGCCAGAGACACCTCGGCGTGGGACTGCGGGATGGTGATGTTGATGATGAGCTCGACATCCGGATGCCCGAGCACGTCGTCCGGCGTGCCCCACTCGGTTCCGTACTGCTCCGCCTTCGCACGCGCCCGATCAGGGTCGATGTCCCCGATGACGACGACCCGCACATCGGGGCACTTCACGAGGTTCCCCACGTACGCGTCGCTGATCATCCCTGCGCCGATGACACCGACGCCGACGCGACCTGTCTTGGTCGAAGGAACCGCGGTCGCAGCGGACATGCTCATCGCGAGACCTCTTCCAGGGGTCAACGTCATCACCAGGCACAGGCCCAGGAAGCCCACCATCGCCGCCGACATGGGTGAATCCTGACATCTCGTTAGCCGCGTGGGAGGAATCCGCCACTCGATGATCTGGAGAGCCCCGGCTGCGGCCGTTGTGGGCGTCGAGTGGCGGATTCCTCCCAGCTATCCCGAGATCACGAGGTTGGTGAAGTGGGCATCGGTGCCGATGTCGACGAAGAAGCCGATGGACCATGTCGATGCTCTCGGTGGTGCCGTCCCAGGTGATGAGTGCGGTCTCGCCGCTCACCGCGGCGGACGAGTTGGAGATCACGGCACCGCACGCGCAGGCGGCCGCAGGGCGGGGGACGAGCACCAGCGTCACCGCGAGGAGAAGGGCACTGACGACGATCCGTACCAGCCTCTGGACGGGAACCGTACGTGCTCGGCGGGGCATCCGGAGGAGGTCGGCGACGTCTGCGTGATCACGCCTGAGGGACGCGCCAGAACCCGTTCCGGTTGACGTCAGCGCACCCGGCGCAGTGACCGCCTCTTGTATCGACGCA
Organism: Propionibacteriaceae bacterium; assembly: GCA_043739465.1. Taxonomy (GTDB): domain Bacteria; phylum Actinomycetota; class Actinomycetes; order Propionibacteriales; family Propionibacteriaceae; genus Fen-668. Next base: position 888 of record JAYUEA010000367.1, on the reverse strand, counting down.
CAGCCGTAACAGATCCGGTGGCAGTATGTGCCCGTTCATACGCATGAAAGGACTCCCATGAAGCGTCTGCTAGCCCTTGCGGCTGCCGCGTCCGCCCTGGCCTTGACCCTGTCAGGCTGTGCCAACTACTCCAGCACCACCACGGGTGCCTCGTCCGCGGCCTCGACCGGCGCCGCTGCCGACGCCCCGACCCTCGCGTCGGCCGGCAAGCTGCTGGTCTGCACGCACCTCGCGTACAAGCCGTTCCAGTACAAGGACGACGCCAACAAGGTCGTCGGCTTCGACGTCGACCTCATGGACCTCGTCGCCAAGAAGCTCGGCGTGACGCAGGAGATCGTTGACATCGAGTTCGGCCAGATCACCTCCGGCGCGGTCTTCGCGGCCAAGAAGTGTGACGCGGGCGCCGCGGCGATCACGATCACCGACAAGCGCAAGCTGGCCACGAACTTCTCGGACCCGTACTTCTCGGCCACGCAGGCGCTGCTCGTCAAGACGGACTCGGCCGTGAAGGACCTGTCCGGCCTCAAGGGCAAGGTGCTGGCCGTCCAGACCGACACCACCGGCCAGGACTACGCGACCGCGCACGCCGCTGAGTTCGGCTACACCGTCAAGGTGTTCGACGACATGACCACCGGCGCCAACGCGGTGCTGGCCGGCACGGCCGACGCGGCGATCAACGACAACGGCGTGGTCTACGACTACGCGAAGGACAACCCCAAGACGCAGGTCGTCAAGGAGTTCGCCACCGGTGAGCAGTACGGGTTCAACATGGGCATCGACAACACCAAGCTGCAGAAGGTCGTCAACGACGTGCTGAAGTCGGCGAAGGCTGACGGCTCGTACAACACGATCTACAAGAAGTGGTTCGGGGTCGACGCCCCCAAGTGA
>JAYUEA010000366.1:0-4552 GCA_043739465.1 Propionibacteriaceae bacterium | reverse complement strand
TGATGCCTCCGGCCGTGCTCCTCACCAGGCACGTAGCCCTCACGAGACGAGCCGTCACCGGTGAGCAGCAGGCGGCCCTGGCCGACCTCAACACCCAGATCGAAGAAGGCCTGTCAGCCTCCGGGGTGAGGCTCGCCAAGACCCTGGGAGCAGACGGACACAACGCCGAGCGCTTCGAGTCCACCTCGTCCAGGCTGATCAATCTCGAGCTGCGCGCCCAGCTGGCCGGCCGGTGGCGGATGGGCACCATGCAGGTGATGTTCGCCACCATCCCTGCACTGATCTACCTCGCCGCCGGCCTTCCCCTGACTCGCGGCGTCATGACCATCGGGACCCTGGTGGCCTTCGTCGCGCTCCAGTCAGCCGTCTTCCGCCCGATGATGGGCCTGCTCAACGTCGGCGCCCAGGTCGTCAGCTCCATGGCCCTGTTCAGCCGCATCTTCGAGTACCTCGACCTGGTCCCTGAAGTGCCCGCGCCCGCGCACCCTGTGAAGATCGCGCACCCGCGAGGCGACGTCGTGATCCAGGACGTCAGCTACCGCTATCCCGGGGCAGACCGGGACGCGCTAAGCCACATCAGTGCCGTCGTCCCCGCCGGCGGCTCCCTGGCCATCGTCGGCCAGACCGGGTCGGGAAAGTCCACCTTGGCGGCTCTCGCCGCCCGCCTGTACGACCCCAGCCAAGGCTCGATCACCATCGACGGGGTCGACCTCCGACGCCTCGACCCCGAACAGCTCAGCCGACTCGTCGGTGTCGTCAGCCAAGAGACGTACCTGCTGCACACCACCATCCGCGACAACCTCCTGCTCGCCCGACCCGATGCCAACGAGGACGACCTATGGTCTGCCCTCGAGGCGGCCCAGATCGCCGCTCACATCGCCACGCTCCCGGACGGCCTGGACACTGTGGTGGGCTCACGCGGACACCGCTTCTCCGGCGGTGAGCAGCAGCGGCTCGCCATCGCCCGTACGATCCTGCGAGACCCGCCGATACTGGTCCTGGACGAGGCCACATCGGCTCTCGACAACGCCACCGAGGCCGCCCTACAGACAGCCCTCGACACCCTGGCCCAGGGACGCACCACGATCACCATCGCTCACCGACTGACCACCATCGCCGACTCCGACCAGGTGCTAGTACTCGACCACGGTGCAGTCGTCGAACACGGAAAACCTCGCGAGCTGGCGCTCGTCGGAGGGCCCTTCGCCCGTTTGGCGAAAGCCCGCGAGAACGTCTGACCGCGAGCGTGCGACCGTGCCGCCACCAACATCAGGGCGCGATGCGGCTGCGCCCGACCCGCCGGAGATGTTGTGCGCTAGTTGTGCAAGACCCCGAGAACGACGGTGGCTCTGACTATTTACCTCAGTCAGAGCCACATTCGGTTGGTGCGCGAGAGAGGAGTTGAACCTCCACGCCCTTGCGGGCACTGACACCTGAAGCCAGCGCGTCTGCCATTCCGCCACTCGCGCATGCGGCCGGTCTCCCAGCAGCCAGTAGAGACTAGCACAGCAGATCCGGGGCCTTCTGAGCGTGGTGGCCGGCCCCCGAGCATCGGTGACCTTCGCGTATCAACTCCTCACCGCGCGATCACTCCCGCCGATGGGGTACCCCGTGCCGCGTACAGTCCTGGTCATGTCCGAGAACACCACGGCCGCGGCCGACGATCCCGAGCGTCCGGCGTCGAAGGCGGAGGTCCTCGCGATGCTCGAGGAGCTCCGTACGATGTGGTGGCAGGTGGAGCACGACCGCCGACGAGTACGGGCCGGCGAGATCACTCGCCTCGAGTCGCTGATCGGTGAGGTGCCCGACGACGAGCGCGTCGAGATCGAGGCCGCCCTCGTCGAGCTGCGAGCAGAGCAGGCGATCGAACCTGTGCTCCCCTTCTGAGCGCTCACGCCTCGAACGTGTCGTTATCGAGGACCGGGGGCGCGTGCGCCGGCGGTCGGCCTACGGACATGTCGTTATGAGGTCTCGCAGCTATCGCAGAACCACACGTTCGTAGGCCGAACCCCGGCTCCGCTCATGGAACCGGGCGATAACGACACCTTCGGGGCCACGAACGAACGTCTCACATCACCGCCCCCGGCCCCACTGCAGCCCTCGCCGCTGGCGCCTGCCGCGGCTAGAGTCTCGAGTGCATCGTCGGGGCGGATGATGGGGGCAGCATGGTCGCGGAGAACGTACAGAGCATCGTCGCGCTGCCCGATACGCGCCGCGACCGTACATCGCTCGACACCCTCACCGAGCTGGCCAATGACCTGGCGGGTGAGTTCCGGCTGCGGCCCCTCCTCGAACGCATCCTGGCCAGCGCGGTCGAGCTGCTGGACTGTACGAGCGGCTCGATCTGCCTCATCGACCAGGCCGCGCACTCGTACCGCAAGGAGATCGACCTCGACGAGGGCTGCCAGACGGGCATCGTGTTCTCGCTCGACGAGGGCATGACCGGATGCGTCGCGCGCGCCGGGCAGCCCGTGATCTTCGACCACTACGCGGACGTGCCGCACGGCCATGTCGACCCGAACGAGAGCCGGTACTCCCGCGCCGTGATCGGTGTCCCGATCCGCCTGCGCACCGACCTCATCGGCGCCATCGTCGTGTTCGCATCCCTTGACCACCTGGTCTTCGACGATGAGGACGCCGAGCTGCTGCAGCGCTTCGCCACCCACGCGGCCATCGCCATCGCCAACTCACGCCTCCACGCCGAAGCCGCCGAGCGTGCCCAGCAGGCTGCCGTCTCCGCCGAGCGGGAGCGCTCGATGCTCCAGATCCACGACACCATCGGCCGTGGCCTGGTGTCGGCCATGCTCACCCTGCGCAGTGCCCAGTACGCCGCTGCCGACGGCGGCGACGTCACCGCGACCCTGCTGCGTGCGCAGCGCGTGATCCAGGCGACGCTCGACGAGGGCCGCCAGGCCGCGCTCGGCCTCGGACCGACGAAGCTCGACGGCCGACCGCTCGACGAGGTGATCGAGCTGGAGCTCGCCTGGGCTCGCGCCACCTCGTCGGTGACCACCGGCCTCCGCGTGTTCGGGGACAGACGCGAGATCGACCACGACGTACGGGTCCAGCTGATCCGCATCGTCCAGGAGTCGCTCACCAACGTGGCTCAGCACGCAGCGGCCACCTCTGTACGTGTCGGGCTGGTCTACGGCACCGACGCCGTCTCGGTGATCGTCGAGGACGACGGCCGCGGCTTCGACCTGTCCGCGCAGGACGCCCGGCCTCATGGCGGCGTCGGCCTGGCGGGCCTCGTGCGACGCGCAGCGCAGGTCGGCGGTCGCGTACAGATCGACTCCACCCCCGGCTGGGGCACGCGGATCCGCGCCGAGCTGCCGTACGAGCACGAGCTGAGCCGCCTCGCCGACCGCGCGCGCCTCCGCGTGGTCATCGCCCACGACCAGCCGGCCATGAGGGCTGGGCTCGTCCGACTGCTCGACACCAGCGAGCCCGGCGTGCAGGTCGTCGCCGAGACGGCCGACGTCACGGCAGCGACCGATGCCACCGCGCTGCTCCATCCCGACGTCGTCATCGCGAGCCTCCGCCTTCCCGGAGACCGGAGCCTCATGGCTGCGCTGCGCGAGGTCGACCCGGACGTCGCTGTGATCGGGCTCATCGACGACCCGGCCGCCGAGGCCGAGGTCAGGGCGTGGGCTGCGGACGGCGTGCGCGGTCTCGTGCCCCGCGACGTCGACGCGACCTCCCTCGGCCGGGCCGTGATCGCCGCCGCCCGCGGCGAGGTACTGGTCTTCGGTCGGCTGCTCGAGCAGCTGAGCCTGACGCCGACGGTCAGCACGCTCACCCAGCGGGAGAGCGAGGTGCGCGGGCTGATCGAGGAAGGCCTCGCCGACAAGCAGATCGCAACCCGCCTCGGCATCTCGGTGAAGACCGTCGAGAAGCACGTCGGCGCCGTGCTGCGCAAGGAGAACGCCCGCAGCCGTACAGAGCTCGTCGCCCGTCAGTCCTGAGGCTCCGCACGCCCGATCCCCCATGCCGACCCGCACATCAGTGTGCGGGGAATCCCCCATGGTCGTTCCCGCGAGCCCTGCCTAGTGTCAGGAGCAGTCGCTGCCACAGGAGTACCGGCCGCTGGCGGCAACCACTCAATTCTTGAGAGGAGCGCCATGCCAGTTACGCCTCTGAGTGACATCCTCAAGCCTGCGTTCGAGGCGCGGTACGGGGTGCCGGCGATCAACATCGTCAACGACCTCACCATGGAGGCCGTGCTCGCCGGTGCCGTCGAGGCCCGTTCGCCGGTCATCCTGCAGACGTCGGTGAAGACCGTACGCACGGTGACCGCGCCCGTGCTGTTCGCCATGTGGAGGGCGATGACCGCGGGGATCGAGGTACCGACCGCCCTTCACCTCGACCACTGCCCCGACCGTGAGGTGATCTCCACCTGCCTTGCCGAGGGCTGGAACTCGGTGCTGTTCGACGCCTCGACCCTGCCCGTCGAGGAGAACCAGCGCCAGACCATCGAGGTCGTCGCCGAAGCCCGCCGATACGGCGCGGACGTCGAGGGCGAGATCGAGTCCATCACCGGCCAGGAGGACGG
>JAYUEA010000365.1:0-4559 GCA_043739465.1 Propionibacteriaceae bacterium | reverse complement strand
CCTGCTCGCCAACGCCTCGATCGGATCGCCGCTCCCGGCCATGGCCGAGGGTTCCGAGGAGCCGGAGTCCTCGGACTGGGTGAGCTGGGACTCGCTCGCTGCGCTGATGGCAGAGCTCGACCTTGTGGCCCAGGAAGAGGCAGCCCTCGATGACCTCCCGAGCGCCACCGACGCGCCGGACACCTTCACCATCGGTCTCAAGGCACTGTTTGCGCCGTGGGAGTGGAAGTAGGCGTCCAGCACGTGTCTCTGTCGGGGTACCATCGGGTCGAGGGGTGAGTGGTGGGCGAAACTTCGAATGGGCGCAGGATCCTCGTCGTCGACGACGACGCGTCGCTGGCCGAGATGCTTCAGTTGGTTCTCCGGCAGGAGGGCTTCGACACGACGTGGTGCGCGACGGGCGACGCGGCGATGGACGCCTTCCGGTCCGCGCAGTTCGACCTCGTGCTGCTCGACCTGATGCTTCCAGGGCTCGACGGCGTGGCGGTGTGTCGACGCATCCGGGCGGACTCCGGCGTGCCGATCGTCATGCTCACCGCGAAGTCGGACACCGGCGACGTCGTGGACGGTCTCGAGGCCGGGGCGGACGACTACATCGCGAAGCCCTTCAAGCCGCGCGAGCTCGTCGCGCGCATCTGGACCAGGCTGCGCCGGCCGCCGTCCGAGTCGGAGACCGACACGATCCGCGTCGGCGACGTGATGATCGACGTCTCCGCGCACGAGGTGAAGCGCGGCCCCGAGGCCATCGCCCTGACACCTCTCGAGTTCGACCTGCTGCTGGCGCTCGCGCGTCGGCCGCATCAGGTCTTCACGCGCGAGAAGCTCCTGGAGCAGGTGTGGGGTTATCGCCACGCTGCAGACACGCGACTCGTCAACGTCCACATTCAGCGGCTGCGGTCGAAGATCGAGAAGGACCCGGAGCGCCCGGAACTGGTCCTGACAGTACGAGGCATCGGGTACAAGGCCGGTGGCCCAACAGTCCGGTAGCGGCATGTCCCAGGCCCGCCGGCTGCTTCGTGCACCCTGGCGGGCGTGGTGGGGCTCGCTGCCGCTCCGTGTTGTGGGAACGACGCTGATCGGCACCATCCTCGTCCTCATCCTGGGCGGCTGGCTGCTCCAGCAGCAGGCGGCGAACGGCGTTCGGCAGGGCAAGGTCGAGGCATCGCGCGCCGAGGCGAACGCCGCGCTGGAGATCATCGAAAGCTCACTGCGGAACGCCGCACCCGGTCAGGCAGGGTCGACCGAGACCATCCTCCGCGTCGCCGTGACCGCCGTGCAACGGGGAGCCATCGGTGGGCAGTACCACGTGGTGGTGACACTCCCCACCTCTGAGATCCTCACCGAGCGCCTTGACCGCGCCAGTGTTCCCGCCTTGCTGCGGCAGAGCGTCATCCAGGCGGGCGCGTCGGGGGATGCCCAGCTGTTCTGGACCTCCACGGAGGTGCGCTACCTCGACGAGACGGAGTCGGTCCCGGGGATCGTCGTGGGCGCCACTGTGGGGACTTCCGGCTCCGTCCGCTACCCCGTCTACTTCGTGTTCCCCATGACGCAGGAGCAGTCGACCCTGCGGGTAGTCCAGCAGGCGCTCGTGACGACGGGACTCGCGGTGCTGCTGGGCATGACCGTCATCGCGTACTGGGTCTCGCGCGCCGTGATCACGCCGGTGCGCTCGGCACGGAAGGCCGCCGAGCGTCTGGCGTCAGGCCAGCTGGCCGACCGGATGCCTGTGCGGGGTACCGACGACTTGGCGCGGCTCGCTGTCTCCATGAACTACATGGCATCCGAGCTGCAACACCGGATCCGCCAGCTCGAGGAGCTCTCCCGGTTGCAGCAGCGGTTCGTCGCGGACGTCTCGCACGAGCTGCGCACCCCACTGACGACTGTGCGGCTGGCCGCTGACGTCCTCTACGACTCCCATGAGAAGTTCCCACCGGTGGAGAACCGTTCGGCGGTTCTCATGCGCCGAGAGCTGGACCGGTTCGAGGCGCTGCTCGCCGACCTCCTCGAGATCTCGCGGTTCGACGCGGGCGCGGCAGAGCTGACGCTCGACGAGCGCGACCTGTCCGAGGTCGTACGAACCGAGGTGGATGCCCTGCGGTCGTTGGCTGAAACTCGTGGCGTGGACCTCGAGCTGAGGGTGCCGGAGATCGAGTGCAACGCCGATCTCGACCAGCGCCGGATCGGGCGGGTGCTGCGGAACCTGCTGACCAATGCGATCGAACACGGTGAGGGCAAGCCCGTCGAGATCGAGGTCTCGGCCAACGACACAGCCGTCGCCGTGACCGTACGGGACCACGGCGTGGGCTTCGACGCAGGAGACAGCCACAACGTGTTCCAGCGGTTCTGGCGCGCCGACCGGGCGCGGGCTCGCAGCCTCGGTGGCACCGGTCTCGGCCTGGCCATCGCCATGGAGGACGTCCGGCTCCATGGCGGAACCCTCGCGGCGTGGGGCCGACCGATGCGTGGTGCCCAGTTCCGCGTGATCCTCCCCAAGCGGCATGGGCGACCCGTTGCGTCGTCGCCGCTCCCGCTCGTCCCACGGGACCTGCCACGGAGGCGTACAGGCACGAGGGCCATCGGGAAAGGGGCGCAGTGATCTCACGACGCACGACATTGGCGCTGGCCCTCCTCGCCCCGGTCGCGGGGTGCGCGGCCCTGCCGACCTCCGGTCCGGTGGTCAGCGAGCCGCGACGGTCCCAGGCGTCCGACCCGGAGGGCGCGGTGATCAACGCCGATCCGCCCACAGCGGGCGCCAGCCCGTCACTGATCATCGACGGCTTCCTGCACGCCATGGCCACGTACCAGCCGGGCTACCCCGCGGCGCGGCAGTACCTCACCAAGGCGGCGAAGACGACCTGGGAGCCGGCTTCCGGCGCACTCGTGTACGCGGACGGCACGGCCCCCAAGATCACCACCGACAAGGTGACGATGGAGGTGCCGCTGGTCGGCAGCCTCGGCCCTGACGGCGCGTTCGTCGCCCCGAGCGAGCGGGTATGGACGCACGACTTCGGGCTCGTCAAGGAGGAGGGCGAGTGGCGGATCAGCAACCCCTCTCCGGGCATCCTCATCTCGCGCTACCTCTTCTCGTCCAGCTTCGTCCGTCACGACGTGTTCTTCCTCGACAGCGCTCGCACCACCCTCGTCCCTGACTCCCGGTGGGTCGCGCGAGGCAACAGGTCGCCCGACACCGTGGTGCGGCTGCTCGTGGCAGGGCCCTCGGACTGGCTGGCGCCGTCCGTCGTGACGGCGATGCCGCCGGCGGCCGGGATCGTGGGCAGCGTCACGGGCACCACTGAGGTGACCATCCCCTTCTCCGAGGTGCCGTCCAGCGCCGCGGAGCGCTCCCTGATGTCCGCGCAGATCGCGGCCCTGCTGCGACAGCTGCCCGACGTGAAGGGGTTCCGGCTCACCGGCCAGGGGGCTGCTGTCGAGATCCCGGAGCAGCGCGCTGACGGGTCGATCCCGTTGTCGATGGCCGACAGGTACGACCCGCTGGCGACGCTCACGAGCCAGCTGTTCGCGATCAGCGAGGGCCATCTCGTACGCGCCCCGGACACTGCGGGAGCGCCGGCGCGGTTGGTCAACGGCGACTTCGGCACGAAGTCCTGGAACGCGACTGCCATCGCGGTGGGCACCGATGGTGTCGACGCGGCGATCATCGTGGGCAACGAGCTGGTCCGCGGCACCGTCGACGGTCAGGGGACCAAGTCCGTACTGACGCGCGAAGGCATGCTGCGCCCGCAGTTCGCGCGCGACGGGGGGCTGTGGACGATGACCACCGGCGGAGAGGTCTGGCGGGTCGACGGTGACAAGGCGGTGGCCATTGCGGCGCCCGGGCTCGCCGGACGCATGGTCATGGCATTCCGGATCTCTCCCGACGGACAGCGCATCGCTGCCGTCACCGACTCGAACGGCACCCGCGAGGTTGGGCTGCTGCGCATCGAGCGGACGAAAGACCTGTCTGTCAACGGCTGGCGCGCCGTGCCGCTGCTCCAGGACACCACGCCCGTGGTGGGTGCGGTCGACGTCGGCTGGAGCTCGACCACGTCGATCACCGTGCTCGCAGGCGTCGAGCGGCCGGCCGACGTCGTGGAGGTCGACATCGACGGCGTCGTCCTGCACGACGACGGACGCTCGGACACGTGGTCCGCCAGCTCCCTCGTGGTCTCCGCACGGGGCGCACGCAAGGCCGTGGGCGACGCCGAGGGCTCTGTATGGCTCTACCACGACAGCTTCCAGTGGCGGCGCCTCAGCGGGAAGCTGACGTCCCCCGGCTACCCCGGGTGATCCACAGGTCCCACGCCGTCCACAGGTTGCACACTTCCTGACGCGACAGCGCTGTTCGGGCACATGGTCAGAGCATGACGCGCTGGATCGATGTGGCGGCCGACCTGGTCCTCGGAGCCACGTGTCCCGGGTGCAACGAGCCCGGGTTGAGGACCTGTCGCCGCTGTCGCGCGGCACTCGAGAACGCGACGGCTTTCGCGGTGACCCGAGCGCTGCCCAGCTTCCCGATGGCGACGTCGGGAGGCGTGTACGGGGGATCGCTGCGGCGCCTC
>JAYUEA010000364.1:0-4574 GCA_043739465.1 Propionibacteriaceae bacterium | reverse complement strand
GCAGCCGCCAGGGCGCTGCGTCGCCCTGCAGCGGCATGCTGGCGCGCGAGCGCTCGAAGTAGCCCGAGGTCATGTCGATGAACGGCGACGTGGCCATGGGCCTGGACGGGAGCCGCGGTGTCACGACTGCGTCCCCGTTCTGCCCCATGAAGCCGAGCAGGCGCCCCAGGTAGGAGGAGACGAGGTCGACCTTCAGGGTCCAGGGGGCATTGGTATAGCCCATTGCGAAGGCCAGGTTGGGGACGCCCTCGAGCATCATCCCCTTGTAGGCGACGCGCTCCGAGATCACGACCGCTTCGCCGTCGACGGTCAGCTTGATACCGCCCAGTGGCAGCAGGTTCAGCCCGGTCGCGGTGACGACCACGTCGGCTTCGAGCTCCGCGCCGGAGCGCAGCCGTATCCCGGTCTCCGTGAACGTCTCGATGTGGTCGGTCACGACGTCGGCTTTGCCGGAACGGATCGCGGCGAAGAAGTCGCCGTCCGGCACGAAGCACATCCGCTGGTCCCACGGCTCGTAGGCAGGGCTGAAGTGGGTGTCCACGTCGAAGCCGGCAGGGAGGCGCTTGAGGGCAGCCTTGCGAAGTAGGGCACGCACCCGGGCCGGGTACTTGCGAGAGATCGTGTAGAGCGCCGTGGCCATCCGCACGTTCTTCCATCGGATCGCGTCGTACGCCCGGCGCTCGGGCAGCACCTTGCGCAGCAGATCAGCGATCGGGTCGCCTTCAGCGATCTGCATCACGTACGACGGTGAGCGCTGCAGCATGGTCACCAGAGCGGCTGTCTTTGCCAGCGCAGGGACGAGCGTCACCGCGGTCGCACCGCTGCCGATGACCACGACGCGCTTGCCGGTGACGTCGAGGTCCGCCGGCCAGTGCTGCGGGTGCACCACGACCCCGCCGAAACCCTCACTGCCGGGCCACGTCGGGGTGTAGCCCTCGTCGTACCGGTAGTAGCCCGAGCACAGGTAGAGGAAGCTGCAGGTCCGTGTGGTGTGCACCCCCGATTCTGTGTCCTCGACCGTGACGGTCCAGCGGGCGTCGTTACCAGACCACTCGGCTCCCAGGACGCGGGTGTGGTAACGGATGTGCTGGTCGACGCCGTACGCCGTTGCGGTCTCTCGGAGGTAGCGCAGGATCTCGTCCCCGTCGGCGATCGACTTGGCACCCGTCCACGGGCGGAAGTCGTAGCCGAGGGTGAACATGTCCGAGTCCGAGCGGACTCCGGGGTAGCGGAACTGGTCCCACGTCCCCCCGCTCGCGCCGCGTGCCTCGAGGATCGCGTACGTGGAGCCGGGGGAGTCCGTCTGCAGGTGGCAGGCGGCACCGATACCGGACAGACCGGCGCCGACGACGAGCACGTCGACGTGCCGGGTCGCCGTCACGTCTTCGGCGTGGTCGGTGGTTGTGGTCACGGGGCTCCTAAGGGCTGCTGGTCGGATCTAGGACAAACTGGTCGTGTGCGGTTCGACGCAGTCCGTGTGACTTCGTTGGAGCGGGGGTGCGCCGTCAGCGGCTCTTGCTCATCTGCTTCATCGTGGCTGCAGTCACGGCGCGACCGGCGCGGGGGAAGAGCCGCTTGAGGAACCAACCCGGAACGACCTGGTATCGCGGCGTCGGCACGATGATCCGCCCGCGCGTCACCGCGTCGAGAGCCTGTCGGGCGACCACGTCGGGGGAGGTGCCCCGCTTGGCATACAGCTCGGTCGTGGCCGCCCGCCGGTCCAGCCACTCGCCGCGCATGGTCGACGTCCGGACGATGGCGGTGTTGATGATGCCGGGGCACAGCACGGAGATACGGACGTTGGTTCCGGTGAGCTCACCCTCGAGCGCTTCGCTGAGCGCGACGACGGCCGCCTTGGTTGCGGAGTACGGCGCCATACCGGGGTTGGGCACGAGCCCGGCCATCGAGGCGGTGTTGACGATGTGCGCGGGCCGGTCCTGCGCGAGCAACCGCGGGAGGAACGCGTGCAGTCCGTGCACGACGCCCATGAGGTTGACGTCGATGAGTCGCCGCCAGTCCTCCAGCGTCGTATCGGTAATGGCGCCGGCGTGGCCGATGCCGGCGTTGTTGAACAGCAGGTCGACCGAGCCGTTCTCGAAGATGCTGTCGGCGAGCCGGGTGACTGCTTCGGAGTCGGCGACGTCGAGAGCGTGCGAAAGGGCGTCACCGCCTGCGGCGCGCACCTCCTCGGCGACGGCTTCGGCGCTGGAGCTGTCCAGATCGGCCACGTGGACGAAGGCGCCTCGCTGACCAAGCAACTTCGCGATCGACCGGCCGATACCAGAGCCCGCGCCGGTTACGACGGCCGTCTTGCCAGTCAGGTCACTGGCGTCGATGTGCGCCGTGGCGGTGCGTCGGATCGAGGTGCTGTTCATGGACGTTCCTTACGGGAGCCTGGGGATGACCGGCGGCCAGAACTGTAACGCCGAAGTGTTGTGCAACACAATCGTGAGATGTAACGTACGTCACGCATTACCAAGTGATCAACGGCGGACCGCCCGGCCCCCATGCCGTCAGCGCGAGACCGTCCGGGACCAACTCAACACAACTTCTCTGCACGGCGCACCAGCCGTACCCGCTGCAACAGCCAGGAGTTCTCGTGACGTCTCAGCCCACTTCCATCCGCCGCCGTGGCGCGATCGCCCTACTCGCCGTATCGGCGCTGGCCCTGAGCGCCTGCGCCCAGGACAAGGCCGCCAGCCCGCAGCCGTCGGGCGCGAGCCCAGGCGCCGCGGCCGGCGCCCAGGCCGCAGCGTCCGCCGCGGTTCAGAACGGATACAAGGGCACAAGCACGTTGCCCGACGCCACCTCACGACCAGGCGCAAAGGGCAAGCGGGTCATCTTCATCTCCTCCGGCCAGAACAGCATCTCGTCGTCTATCCCCCTGGCCGGGCAGGTGGAGGCCGCCAAGGCCCTGGGCTGGGAGACCCAGCTGTTCGACGGGCAGAGCAACCCGGCCCTGTGGCCCGGGCTGGTCCGGCAGGCGATCGCGGCCAAGCCTGACGCGATCTCCCTGCAGTCCATCGACTGCCCCCTGATCGCCAAGCCGCTCGAGGAGGCGCGGGCCGCCGGGATCAAGATTGCCGCTTCGTACTCCTTCGACTGCGACGACCCGAAGTTCAAGGGCCAGAAGCACTTCGACGCCGTTCCGGCCTACGCCTCCGCCAACGGCGACCTCGGCGAGTTCACCCGAAGCTACGGCCAGCTGCAGGGCGAGGCGGCAATCGCCAAGCTCGGCGACAAGGCCAACGTCCTTCAGTTCAACGACGAGGAGTTCCGCATCCTCGACTACACCAACGAGGGGTTCCAACGGGCGATCAAGGCGGGCGGTGGGAAGATCACCTACTCGACCTTCCTGGTCTCCGACCTCGGCCCGAAGCTCGAGGCGAAGGTCTCCGGGGATCTGTTGAAGAACCCGGACATCAACGTGGTCAAGAGCCCATACACCGGTGCGACGCTGCTGGGGATCGCCAGCGGTATCCAAAAGGCCGGTCGGACGGGGAAGGTCTTCGTCATCGGCGGTGAGGGCTTCTCCCCCGAGCTCGACCTGATGCGCAAGGGCGCCGTGGACGTCGTCGGCATCAACCCGCCGGCCTGGGTCGGTTGGGCGACCATCGACTCCCTGAACAGCATCTTCAACGGGCAGAAGCCGGTCGACAGCGGCATCGGCTGGACGCTCGTGGACGCCCAGCACGGGCTCACGACCAAGTCCGGCGAGGCGTTCGACAACTTCCCCGACTACCGCTCGGTCTACAAGAAGGCCTGGGGCGTTAGTTGAGCCGACCCGATGGTGACGCGCAGGGCGCAGCCCCTGCACTGCGCGTCACCCACCTGTCCAAGACATTCCCCGGTACACGGGCCCTGGACCGGGTGACGTTCGAGGTGCAACCGGGGCACGTCCACGCCCTGCTCGGCGGCAACGGCTCCGGGAAGTCGACGCTGATCAAGGTCCTCGCCGGGCTCTACCACGGTGACCCGGGTGGCCAGATCGCAGTGGGCACCACCGTGGTGGCCACGGACCGGACGTCGCCGCACTGGGCGCGCGCTGCGGGTATCCACTTCGTGCACCAGAACCCCAGTGTCTTCCCGACCATGACGGTCGCCGAGAACATGGCGATCGGCCGGGGCTTCGAGACGACTCGCGCCGGGTCGATCCGGTGGAAGGCTCTGCGCCGCCGCACCGCGAGCCTGCTGGAGCGCTTCCAGATCCAGGCCACGCCGGACCTGCCGGTCGGCCTGCTACGCCCTGCCGACCGCACCATGGTCGCCATTGCCCGCGCACTGCAGGACCAGGAGGGCGGGCACGAAGGTGTTCTCGTCCTCGACGAGCCCACCGCATCGCTGCCCGCCTCCGAAGTCGACGTGCTCCTTTCGGCGGTGCGCCGCTACGCCACCGCCGGGCAGACGATCCTCTTCGTGACGCACCGGCTCGATGAGGTCATCGCCATCGCCGACCGGGTCAGCGTGCTCCGCGACGGCCGGCACGTCGGCACCGTCGACGCAAAGGGCAAAACCGAGACCGACCTGGTGGAGATGATCGTCGGGCGGCCCCTGGACCGCGTTTTTCCCGAGGC
>JAYUEA010000363.1:0-4606 GCA_043739465.1 Propionibacteriaceae bacterium | reverse complement strand
GGTGGTCACGTCGAGCCGCGCCAGGTGCTCGGCGTCGGTGACGATGCTGCACGAGGTGGGGACGTGACCGTCGGCCAGCGCGGTCGTCGCGGCGGTCCGGCCGGTGGTGGTCGCGGCGGTCGACGTCGCCGGCGGGGCACTGGGCGGAATCATCCCGCTCTCGTCGGAGCCCGCGGTCATTGTCGACCCGCACCCGGCGACGCACAGGCACAGGGCCACGGCAGCGAGGCGACGCATCATGGGGACACGCTAGTGCCGACCTGCCAACGAGCGCTCATGCCCGGACCGAACCTCTGTTCATCCCGATGACCGCTCGTTGGTGCACGACCACCTTGACGTCGCTGCGTCAGCGAGTGAACATGGCGCATGGATGGTGCCATTCAGGCTGATTACTTGGTGGTTGGGGCCGGAGCCGCAGCGATGGCGTTCGTCGACGCGTTGATCGACCATGCCGACGTGTTGGTGGTGATGATCGACCGTCGGTTTGCGGCGGGCGGTCACTGGCTGGACGCGTACCCGTTTGTACGCCTGCACCAGGCTTCGGCGTTCTATGGAGTCGCCTCCACCGTGCTGGGGGGCGGTCGGGTCCAGGTGACGGGGCCTGAGAAGGGCCTGTACGAGCGCGCGACCGCAGCCGAGGTGTCGGCCTACTACGAGCGGGTGCTTGAGCGCATGACCAATTCCGGCAAGGTGGAGTTCTACCCGAGCTGCGACTACATAGGTGATCACCGGTTCGTCTCGCTGCTCTCCGGCACGCACTACGAGGTGAATGCGTCGTGCCGAGTTGTGGATGCGAGCTATCTGTCGCCAGACATCCCTGCCCGCACGCCGGCGCCATTCGGGGTCGCGGACGCCCGGGTGATCCCCGTCAACGACCTGCCACGGGTCACCGATGCCCCAAGCCAGTTCGTCATCGTCGGTTCGGGCAAGACTGCAACGGACGCCTGCGTCTGGCTGCTCGGCAATGGCGTGGATCCGGGCTCCATCTGTTGGGTCCGGCCGCGTGATCCCTGGATGCTCAACCGTGCGGTGGTTCAGCCGGATCCGGCTGTGTTCTTGGGAATGGTCGCAGACACTCTCACGGCAGCCGCCCACGCTGCTTCACCCGACGACCTATTCCTCCGGCTCGAAGCCGCGGGCGTGATGCTCCGCATCGACGAGTCGGTCACTCCGACCATGGCGAAGACGCCGACGATCGGACAGTGGGAAGTCGATCTTCTCCGCCGTATCGAGAATGTCGTCCGACTTGGTCATGTCCGCCTCGTCGAGAGGGGGCGTATCGCACTCACCGACGGCGACGTCAGAGTCGCACGCGACGCCCTGGTCGTGCATTGCGCCGCGTCGGGTCTGAAGTACCCGCCCGTGGTTCCGGTGTGGAGCAGTGAGGCGATCACGGTCCAGCCCGTGCGCTCTGGCTTCCCCTGCTTCGGTGCAGCCATCATCGGCTACGTCGAGGCGATGCGCGACGACGACGCCGAGAAGAACCGCGTGTGCCCGGCGTCGTGCTTGGCGGACACACCAACCAGCTTCGCCCGCATGCAGGTGCTGGGAAACCGCGCGGATCAAGCCTTCACCTCGCAGCCGGACATCAGGGAGTGGGCAAACCAGACCACCCTCAATCCAGCCAGAATTCCTCCCGAGCGTGTCGGGGACCCCGACATCGCGGCCGCGCTAGAGCGGTATCGGAACCACGCGGTCGCCGGCTTTGGCCGGCTCGCCGAGTTTGCGGGTTCGCCTGACCGGATCTGACAATCCCAAGCTGGGCGAAAGGCACTCGATCGCCGCTGAGCGTCGGGCCGCCACGCGCGCCGGGGGGCAAGCATCCTCTCCTGCCGCTGCGCGACGCTTCCTGGCTCTGACCGAGAGTTGGTGGGCGCCGGCAGCAATGTGTACGTACTCTGCTGGGCGTGGCCTTGTCCGGACCCGAAGCGGTGGCGTGATGCCTCCTCGCTCTCCGCTGCCCCAGCGGCAGGGGCTGGGTGCGGCGTGGGTGCGCACTCCCGACAACGACCCGGACGCCCCGCCGCGTTGGGTCACGATGCGGGACTTCCTGGTCGACCGGCTACCGGCCGCAGTCCCGGTCGGAGAGAGGCTGGCAGGCGGCGAGTTCGTCGACCAGGGAGGGCGCCCCTGGACGGGGGAGGAGCCCTACCGGCCGAACACTTTCGTGTGGTTCCACAGGCCACTGAGGCCCGAGCCGGTCGTGCCGTTCTCGATCGACGTCTTGTACGCGGACGAACGCATCGTGGTCGTCGACAAGCCGCACTTCCTGGCCACCACGCCGAACGGCACGCACGTACGAGAGACGGTGCTGGTCAGGTTGCGCGACTCCTTGGGCCTACCGGACCTCACGCCGGCCCACCGGCTGGACCGTCTCACAGCGGGAGTGCTGGTCCTCACCACGCAACGCGTGCACCGGGGAACCTACGCCGGGCTCTTCCAAACCCGCAGCGTGCAGAAGTCGTACGAGGCATTGGCGCCCTTCGACCCGAGCCTCGAGTTCCCTTGTCGCGTCGCCAACCGGATCGAGAAGCATCGGGGCAGCCTGCAGGCCGAGGTCGTGGCCGGGGAACCGAACGCCGAGACCTTGATCGAGCTCGTCGAGACCCGCGGTCGACTCGCTCGTTGCCGCTTGACGCCCATGACGGGGAAGACCCACCAGCTGCGGGTGCACATGGCCGGCTTGGGGATGCCGATCCTGGGCGACTCGCTCTACCCGACGGTTCTGGAGGTCGACCCCGACGACTTCACCGCGCCGCTGCAGCTGATTGCTCGCCGGCTCTGGTTCACCGATCCGATCGACCAGACTCCCCGCGACTATACGAGCCGGTTTGCCCTGGAGTGGCCCGAGGAGGCACGGTGAGGAGGTGACCGCTGTGAACCGCCCGCTGCGGATCTTGTTCCACTCGCCGCAGATCCCGAACAACACGGGCGCGACGATGCGTCTGGCAGCAGTGACCGGTGCCGAACTTCACCTGGCAGGACCACTCGGGTTCGACATGGACGACGCGAAGCTGAAGCGTGCAGGCCTCGACTACCGCGACCAGGCTGCAACCTTCGTCCACGAGTCACTCTCAGCCGCCTACGACGCTCTGCTGCCGGCCCGAGTGTTCGCCTTCACCGCTCGCGCCGAGACTGACTACACGGACGTGGCCTATCAGCCCGGCGACGTCCTCCTGTTCGGCCCCGAGCCCACCGGACTCGATCCAGCCGTGCTGGCCGACCCTCGCATCACCGCCCGCGTACGTATCCCGATGCTGCCGGCGATGCGCTCCCTCAACCTCGCGAACGCAGCCGCCATCGCCGTCTACGAAGCCTGGCGCCAGCTCGGCCACCCAGGGTCCTGAAAGTCGGTCGTCAGCTCTCGGTGGCCCTGTGCGCCAGCATCGGCCAGTCGACGAGCGTGACTGCCCCGGTGGCCAGTGCCATCGCTACCGCGGCTGGCGTGTGGGCGCAGCGGACACCGCTAACCCGGATCCGCTCCCCGCGAGCGTAGATCGCCCTCTCGCCCCAGATCGTGCCGGCAATGCCGATCACCGCCGCGCCGATGGAGAGAGCGGTCAGGGCGGGTCGCGGCAGGTCGATCGGCGGATCCTTGGTGAGCTGCGGTGCCTCAGAGAACACCTGCGGAATCATCGCGACACCGGCGGCCGTCACGCCGAGGAGTCCTGCCTTGATCACGGCTCGTGTTCGGCGGCTGCGGACAGCGTCCGGAAGCGCGTACCACGTCAGCACCGTCAGCGCTGAGAAGCCAGCGAACGCGAGGCGATTCGTCCTGGAGTCATGCATCATCGTGAACCTCCCTCTCGGGGCACCTTTCACGCTACGCGCACGACAGCGGTGCGGTGGCGCAAATCACCTGCGACGCCACGCTCGCCGCCGATGGCCACCACGCGCAGGTGCGCGTCTTCTCGCGAACGACCTGATCATCCGCTCAGCGTCGCCCTCGCTGATCCCTGTCACCGTCGAGGCGCGGCGAGTGCGTACTTTCGCGGCCAGATTCGACGCGTTAGCCGCCTCTCGATACGAACCCCCTCCGTGAGGCTCGGCTGCATTGTTGGTTAGGGCTACTCCGCCGCGGGCTGGTACCGGGGCACGATGTAGGGACCCTCGGGGATGATCGCGACGGCGGTGTCGCCGTGGCGGGCGATGCTGTCGGCGATGGCCGACTCGACTGACTCGACCGGCTCCACACCGGAGATGCGCAGGTCCTCGGGGCTCAGGCCGGTCGTGTAGAGCTGGATCTGTCCGATACGCATCGGCTTGAGCTGCATCTCGGTCTGCCACTCGTCGATGTCGGCGAGGGTCTTGGCCGTCACCGAGGCCAGGAATCCATCGGCCCCCAGGTCGACGAGCCTCTCCTGGGACTCGCGGAAATAGGGGCTGCCGATGCCTTCGGAACACTCTGACGCAATGATCAGCGTCCTCCGGGGGCAAGAATGTCGACCGGAGTCACCATGCCCTTCACGCTCTGGTAGTAGGTCTTGTCCAAGGGATAGCCAGCCGCTGAGGTGACCACTGTGGGGTCGTCCCTTGCCAAGCATCACACGAAGGCCGCCGATCGGGTATCGGCCGCTGGTTCAGCGTCAGGAGCGGCGAAGCGCCT
>JAYUEA010000362.1:0-4608 GCA_043739465.1 Propionibacteriaceae bacterium | reverse complement strand
GAGGATCTCGCGGAGCTCTTTGCGCAGGAAGGGGAGGTAGCCGGTCATGCCGCATGCTCCACGAGGGACACGAAGACGTCCTCGAGCGAGGTCTCGATCTGCTCGAACCGCACCAGGCCGACCCCGAGCTGAGCGACCAGCACAGGCACCCGTCGTCTTGCCAGGACCAGGTCGTTCACTGCCACGTCGAGACCGGTCTCCGTCGGTGTCACTCGCCCGGCCCAGGCCTCGGCAGCCAACGCCTCGACGATTCGTGGTGTCTCCGCGTCCACGTCGAGCGCGTACCTCACGGACCCTCCGTACCGCTGCCGCAGATCGTCGACCGTCCCCTGGGTGATAAGTCGTCCCTGGTCGAGGATCGCGACCTCGTCGCACACCCTCTCGACATCGCTGAGGATGTGGGTGGAGAAGAACACCGTGGCGCGCCCGCCGAGGGCGCTGACCATGTCGAGCACTCCCTTGCGACCGATCGGGTCGAGCGCCGAGGTGGGCTCGTCGAGGACGAGCAGGTCCGGGGCGCCGATGAGCGCCTGTGCGATGCCGAGTCGCTGGCGCATGCCGCGCGAGTAGCTCCCGACCTTCTGACGGACGTCGGCGAGCCCGGCGAGCCCGAGCAGGTCGTCGGTACGGGAGCGCAGCGTCGACCCTCGTACACCCACCAACGACCCCGCGAAAGCCATCACGTCGGCGGCGCGCATCCACGGGTAGAAGCCAGGAACGTCCGGCAGGAAGCCGATCCGACCTCGAATGCGCGCGAGCTCGGCGTCGCGCGCGCCCGAGATCGTCTCGCCGAGGACGGCGATCGTTCCTGAGGTCGGTCGCGCGAAGCCCAGGAGCATGCGCACCGTGGTGGTCTTGCCGGCGCCGTTGGGGCCGAGGAACCCGAACACCGAGCCCTGCGCGACGGACATGGTGAGCCCGTCGACGGCCACATGGGCGGGGAAGGCCTTGCGCAGGTCCCGTACCTCGATGGCGCCGGTCACTGGTCGCGCCCGTACAGGCTGTCGATCACCCGGTCGGGCGTCGTACGGGGGTCCGGCACGCTGGCGTCGGCCATCGGGGCCGGCGTGCGTCCCGCAACGAAGAAGACGATGGGGCCGACGAACTGGATCAGGCACAGCAGCGCCCACGCCCACTTGGGCATCGTGAGCCGTTCTTGAGGAGTACGGAACAGCACGATCCAGGCGGCGGCGAGCAGGCCGAACTCCACGAGTCCGAGCCCGACGAGTCCGGCGATCTCGATCCACGACAGGTTCATGAGTGCTCCTTGGCGACCGGATGACCTTCACCGGCTCGCCACTCCAGGGTAATACCAACTAGTAGGTAATGCCAAGATCCGGGGGAGGCCCACTTTCGCGGGGAGGTTCACTCCCGTCGGCGGTACCGACCGACAAGCAATTGGTGCTGCAGTGGCGTCGGACGAGCGTCCCGCGCCACTCCAGCCCCAATTGCCTGTTCGTCCGACACGGGGTGATGCCCCAGAGAACACCTGACGACCTCTCAGCGGGGTCTTCGTCGCCGCCGAGCATGGGACAGATAGGCTGATCCCGACATCGGTTCATTGCTCAGGAAAGGCACCTACGTGGCCAACATCGACTACATCGAGGCACGCGAGATCCTCGACTCTCGCGGCAACCCCACCATCGAGGTACAGGTCCTCCTCGAGGACGGCAGCCAGGGCCGCGCCGGAGTTCCTTCCGGCGCGTCGACCGGCATCTTCGAGGCCATCGAGCTTCGTGACGGCGACAAGGCCCGCTACGGCGGCAAGGGCGTCCTGAAGGCCGTCGACAACGTCGTCGAGCAGATCGGCCCGGAGATCGCGGGCTGGGAGGCCTCCGAGCAGCGCGCCATCGACAACGCGATGCTCGAGCTCGACGGCACCGACAACAAGGGCAACCTCGGCGCCAACGCCATCCTCGGCGTCTCGCTGGCCGTGGCCCACGCCGCCGCCGAGTCGGCCGACCTGCCGCTCTACCGCTACATCGGCGGCCCGAACGCCCACGTGCTTCCGGTCCCGATGATGAACATCCTCAACGGCGGCACGCACGCCGACTCCAACGTGGATGTCCAGGAGTTCATGATCGCTCCGATCGGCGCCGAGTCCTTCGCGGAGGCCCTCGAGTGGGGCACCCGCGTCTACCACGCGCTCAAGGCCGTGCTGAAGACCAAGGGCCTCGCCACCGGCCTCGGCGACGAGGGCGGCTTCGCGCCGAACCTCGACTCGAACCGCGCCGCTCTCGACCTCATCATCGAGGCCATCAAGAGCGCCGGCCTGGAGCCCGGCAAGGACATCGCGCTCGCGCTCGACGTCGCAGCCTCGGCCTTCTGGAACTCCGACGGCACGTACAACTTCGAGGGCACCAAGAAGTCCAGCGACGAGATGGTCGCGATCTACGACGAGTGGATCGACGCCTACCCGCTGGTCTCCATCGAGGACCCGCTGAACGAGGAGGACTGGGACGGCTGGGTGAAGTTCACCTCGCTGGTCGGCGACAAGATCCAGGTCGTCGGCGACGACCTGTTCGTCACCAACCCGATCCGTCTCGCCAAGGGCATCGAGCTCAAGGCCGCCAACGCGCTGCTCGTCAAGGTCAACCAGATCGGCTCGCTCACCGAGACGCTGGACGCCGTCGACCTCGCGCACCGCGCCGGCTTCCGCTGCATGATGAGCCACCGCTCCGGTGAGACCGAGGACGTGACGATCGCCGATCTGGCCGTCGCCACCAACTGCGGCCAGATCAAGACCGGCGCCCCGGCTCGTTCCGAGCGGGTCGCGAAGTACAACCAGCTCCTGCGCATCGAGGCCGACCTCGACGACGCGGCGGAGTACGCGGGCGCCAAGGCGTTCCCGCGCTTCAAGGGCTGAATCTGTGGCTGACGGGCGACGCGGCAACCGGCGGGCGGGCGGACCCGGGCGTGCTTTGGCACGTCCCGGGGCCTCCCGGCCTCGTCGCCGCAGTCGCCCCTCGGCGACGGACACGGCTCAGCAGTCGTCCGGGCTGCGGCTTCCCCGCCTGACGGGCGGGCTCCAGATAACCCAGCGCGCCGTCGCGCTCTTCGTCGTCGTCAGCCTGCTGACACTGAGCTACGTGGGCACCATGCGTATCTACCTCGACCAGCGCAGCGACATGGCCCAGGCTCGCGCAGACATCTCCGAGCGCCAGGCCGCGATCGCGAAGCTCGAGGATGAGCTGGCCCGCTGGAACGACCCCGAGTACATCAAGACGCAGGCTCGCGAACGCCTGGGCTGGGTTCTGCCCGGCGAGGTCGGCTACCGCGTGATCGGCGCCGACGGCAAGGTCGTCAGCGGCGAGGTCGGCTCCATCAAGGGAGCAGGAGATCCCGAGAACCAGGCGTGGTACGAGCGCGTCTGGTCGTCTGTGCAGGCCGCCGACCAGCCGGTCGTCATCGTGCCGGCGAGCGAGTCCACCACCATCGTGACGCCACCACCCGCGCCCTCCGCGTCCTCGACGAAGAAGCGATGACGTCAGGGGGTGCGAGCGCAGCGAGCGCCAGCCACCGCGGCGAGCGGGGAGTCGAACCGATCACCGGCACGGACGAGGCAACGATCGCCGCGCAGCTCGGTCGTACCCCTCGTGGTCTCGCCGGAGTCGCCTGGCGTTGTCCCTGCGGGAGGCCCGGCGTCGTGGCCACCCTCCCCGCGCTGCCCGACGGCACCCCGTTCCCCACGACCTACTACCTCACCTGCCCGCGCGCAGCAGCCGCGTGCTCGACGCTCGAGGCGGGCGGGGTCATGCGCGACATGGCCGACCGGCTCGCCGAGGACGAGGACCTCGCCGAGGCCTACAGGGCAGCGCACGCGGAGTACATTGCCGACCGACGGGCTCTGGGGGGCGACCTCATCGTGCCCGCCATCGACGGCATCAGCGCCGGCGGCATGCCCGATCGCGTGAAGTGCCTCCACGCTCTGGCAGGCCACGCGTTCGCGGCAGGACCGGGCGTCAACCCGCTCGGCGACGAGACCGTACGACTCATCGGGTCGTTCTGGGATCGGCCGTGCCTGGGGGAGCAGCCGTGACGCGGGTCGCGGTGATCGACTGCGGGACGAACACGATCCGCCTGCTCGTGGCCGACCCGGGTCCGGGGGTCACGCTTCGTGAGGTCGACCGCCGCCTCGAGCTCGTACGGCTCGGGCAGGGCGTCGATGCGACCCGTCGTTTCAACCCTGACGCGCTGGCCCGTACGTTCGCGGCCATCGACACGTACGCCGCACGCATCCGCGACCTCGACGTCGACCGCGTCCGGTTCTTGGCGACGTCGGCCGCGCGTGACGTGTCGAACCGGGACGAGTTCTTCTCCGGCGTACGAGACCGGCTGGGGGTGGATGTCGACGTCATCTCCGGTGACGAGGAGGCGCGATTGTCGTTCCTCGGCGCCCTCTCCGGTGGTCATGTCGACGAGGGTCCCGTGCTGGTCATGGACGTCGGCGGCGGCTCCACCGAGCTGATCCTCGGCGACACCGAGGGCAACCTCCTGGCCGAGAGCTCGCTGGACATGGGGTCTGTACGGATCCGCGAGCGCTTCCTCGCGAGCGACCCGCCGACTGCGGACGAGGTGGCGCGCGCACGCTCGTTCGTCAACGGTCTC
>JAYUEA010000361.1:0-4626 GCA_043739465.1 Propionibacteriaceae bacterium | reverse complement strand
ACCTCGGCCGTCTCGGACTGGTTCATGCCGGCGGTCGGCTCGTCGAGGACGAGCAGCTGAGGCCTCAGCGCGAGGGCTCGGGCGATCTCGGTCCGCCGACGGTTCGCGTAGCTCAGCGAGTACGCGGGGTCGTCGCGTCGAGGTCCCAGCCATGCCTCGAACCGATGGATCTCCTCGTCGACGGTCGCCTGGATCTGCAGACGCTCCCGGCGCGAGCCAGGGGTGCCGATGACCGCGATGAAGAGCTCCGCGAGCAAGGGGATCCAGCGCAGCAGGAACAGGTTCGACAGCTTCCGGAAGGGCCTGCTCGCCCGCAGGGTCGAGTGGATCCCCACCTCGATGTTGTCCGCCACCGTCAGGGTCGCGAACACGCGCCCGTTCTGGAAGGTGCGGGCTACTCCGTGCTCGGCGATCCGCGCCGTGTCCCCGTGGTCGATGCGGAGACCGTCGAGGCTGATCTCTCCCCCATGAGCCGGGATGGTGCCGGTCACGAGGTTCAGGGTCGTGGTCTTGCCTGACCCGTTGGGCCCGATGATCGACACCACCTCCCGGGGCGCGACCGTGAACGAGATCCCGTCCACCGCCTTGAGCCCTTCGAAGTGACGCTCGAGGTTCTTGACCTCCAACAGCGGTGCGCTCATGCGTTCCTCACCAGGATTCCGCCAGGCCGGAACCTCACCACGAGAATCAGCACCAGTCCGTACACGATGATCCGGAGCTCCGGCGTGAACCGCAGCAGCTCCATCGCACCGATCAGGATGATCGACCCGACCACGGCGCCGTAGGGCAGTCTGACCCCGCCCATGATGACGATGGTGACCACGAGCAACGACATCAGCATCGTGAAGATCGTCGAGTCGATGTAGGTGTACTGGTGGGCGAGCAACGAGCCTCCCACCCCGGAGAAGAAGGCGGAGATGGCGAACGCCAGGGCCTTGTAGTCGCGAACGCGCACGCCTGACGCCAGGGCCGCAACCTCGTCGGAGCCGACCGACGAGATCACCTTGCCCAGGTGAGAGTGCTGGATGCGCCACATCACGAACAGGGTGATGACGAGCACCCCGAAGTCGATGAGGTAGTACGCGACCGGCGTCGCGAGGATCGTGTCACCCCACTTCGGGAACGGGATGCCGTAGATGCCCTGGGGCTGTACGAGCCGGATGATCGCGACGATCACCGTCCCGACACCGAGGGTGGCGATCGAGACGTAGTGCCCCTTCACGCCCCAGATGGGCGAGGCCAGGACGGAGGCGACGATCGCCGCTGAGAGGCCCGCCAGGGGCACAGCGACCCAGAACGAGACGGGCAGGTACAGCGTCAGCAATGCCGAGGTGTAGGCGCCGATGGCTATGGGCCCCGCCTGACCGAGCGCCAGTACGCCCGCCTGCCCGGCGGTGACGGTGAACCCGGCGGCGATGATGGCGTAGATCAGCACCTGGGTGCCTGTCGTGAGCACGTAGTTGTCAGCCACCAGGGGAACGACGACACCGACGACGACGAAGGCCACCAGCCAGACCCAGCGAGGGATCCGCAGCGCGCGGCCCTTGCCGAGGAAGGTGCCCGTCAGCGGTTCCGTGGAGAGCAGCGGGACCTTGCCCATCAGCCCACCCGGCCTCGCGATGAGCACGACGATCAGGATGAAGAAGACGACGATCTCGCGGGCCGAGTCGCCGAAGAAGTGGATCCCGAAGGCCTCCAGGATGCCGAGGACGAAGCCTCCGAGGACCGCTCCGCCGAGTGACCCGAGCCCGCCCAAGGTTGCGGCGACGAACGCGGTCATCCCGACGTTGAGGCCCGAGGTCGGGTTCGCGATCCCCACGTAGAGAGCGATGAACACGCCCGCCAGACCGCCCAAGGCTGAGGCGGTCACGAACGCGACGTGCTGGATCCGCTCCACGGGGATGCCCATCTGTAGGGCTGCTTCCTGATCCTGTGCGGTGGCGCGGATGGCCTGGCCGGTCTTGCCGTACTTCAGGAAGATGGCCATGACACCCATCACGACGGCGGTGACGGCCAGCATCACGACGTCAGAGGTGCCGAACCGCATGTTGCCGACATGGAGGTTCGAGGTGGCCAGCACTTTGGGGAAGGCGCGGAACTCGGCGGTGAACGCGACCTGCGAGACGTTGTCGAGGATCTGCGAGACCGCGTAGGTCGACAGCATCGCTGCCAGAGGCAGGAACTTTGCGAGCGGTCGTACGACCGTGATGTTGATCACCAGCCCGAGCCCGCCGCAGATGACGAGCACCAGCGGCAGGGCCACCCAGAAGGGCCACCCCAGCTCGGCGACGAAGAGCCATGCCAGCATCGCCCCCAAGCCGAAGAACGAGAACTGTGCGAAGTTGACGACGTTCATGACGCCGAAAACGAGGGAGATCCCGACCGCTCCGAGGGCGTACACGTTCCCTCGGAGCAGGCCGGCGATCAGAGTGTCGAACATGATGTTCCGGAGACCGACATCCGTCCCTTAGCCCTTGAACTCGACCCACTTACCACCGGTGAGGATGGTAGGTGTGAGCTTGGGCGCCGCCACGCGACGAGTCGTCGTGTCGAAGGTGATCGTGCCGTAGACGACGCTCGGGACGTCCTTGACCTGCTGGAAACCCTTGAGGACGCCGTCGCGGGTCGTGCCGCCCAGCTTCGCGGCGGCAACGGCCAGGTTCAGCGCGTCGTAGGCTCCGGCCTCGAAGCCTGTGACGTGGGTCTCGTTCGGGTACTTGGCCTTGAAGGCCTTCACGAACTCGACCACGGCCGGGACGCTGCTGGTCTCGAGGAACTGAGCGCCGACGATCGAGCCCTCGGCATCCGGGGTGCCGTCGAACGACTTCTCGTCCTGGCCGCCGTAGAACTGGCCCTTGTAGCCGATGGCGCGCAGCTGGGTGACGAGCTTCGCCGCATCCGGTCCGTAGCCCACGTGGACGAAGGCCTCGGGCTGGCCCGCCACCGCCTTGCTCAGCGAAGGACGGTAGTCGTCGGAGGTGTCGAGCACGCCCTCGGCGTTGGTGATCGTCAGGCCGATCTGCTCAGCCTTGGCTTTGAACGCGTTGAACGCAGGGATGCCCCAGTCAGCGGTGTTGAGGTAGGTGACGCCGACCGACTTCACCCCGCGGCTCTTGATGTAGGAGGCCTCCCACTCGTACGTCGCGTTCGTGGTGATGGAGGTCGACCACTGGTACTCGGTGCCCTTGGCCGTGAAGGCCGGGTTGGAGTTGTTGAAGCCGTACTGCAGGAGCTTGCCCGACGCGTACAGAGGTGACGCGGGGATGGAGGCAGCCGAGGAGTAGTCGCCGAAGACGAGGCTCACGCTGGGGTCGCCGACGAATTTCTGGGCGACAGCCACGGACTGCTTGGGGTCGGACTGCGAGTCCTCGTACTTGAGGGCCACCTTGTGCCCGTTGATGCCGCCGTTCGCGTTCGTCTGCTCGACGGCAAGGTCGAACGCCTTCTTGAACTGCTCGCCGTACTGGGCGTACTGGCCGGTGATCGCGGCGGAGACGCCGAAGTGGACGGTGTCGTTGGCGGAGGCGTTGCCGGCCGCGGACGCGGTGGAGCACGCCGCCAGTCCCAGCGTGAGGCTGGCGGCGAGGGCGGCTGCTGCGAGCCGTCGCGTGTGTGTCGTGAGCTTCATGGTGTTCACCTTCGTTGTGTTGGTCGTTGGGTCGAGCAGGTTCATCGGGCGTCCCTCAGTCGCCTCAGGGAGTCGGGGTCCGCAGGGGTCGGGATGGTGCAGCTGGGGGCGAGCAGGAAAGGGCGGTCGGGCGCGGCGGCGAGGGTCGTCTCGAGCTGGGCAGTGACCTGGGCACGGTCACCGCCGACAGCGAACAGCTCGTTGAATACCCCTCCGACAACGGTCACACCGAAGTCGGTGTCGAGGGCGGGGTTGCCGTTCTGGAACTGGTCCCATTGGAGGGCGTCGATGCGGTCCCCCGTGAACCACTCCGGGTGCGAGTCCGCGCGGCAGGTGTGGAACACGACCAGACCGTCGCCGACTGCGTCGAGCACCTGCTTGTCGTACGGCATGGAGAGCTCCTCGAACGACGGCTTGTCGAAGTGACCGCTGCTCGCCGTTCCGGTGACGGCGTAGAAGATGCCGTCGAGGCCGGCGCCGCCGTCCTCGAGTGGGGCTACGAGGAGCGCGACGTAGTCGGCGAAGGTCTGCGCGATGGCCGCCAGTGCGGCATGGGTCAGCTCCGGGTCGCTCTCCAGCAGCTCCGCCTGGGTGAGGTCCGTGGTGGAACCCGGAACGACGGCGCCCGGGTACAGCGGGAGGCCGGCGAGCTGCAGCAGCACCGACAGGGGCGAGAACACCGTCTGCACCAGGGCGAGATCAGGAAGCTGCTCGCGGACCAAGCGTGCCGAGGCGAGGTGCTCGGCCAGGGCGGGGTTGGTCCGTGGGTCCAGCGGAACGATCGTGGCAAGGTCGGGGACACCGGTGATCGCCGCCGAGAGCTGCCGGGGTACGACGCCGACGTAGTCCTCCGGGTCGAAGACCGAACCCCAGGCCTCGGAGTAGTAGACGGCGCGCGGGTTGATCTTCACCCAGTCCCAGTCCCAGGTGCGGGTGAAGCCGACGGTCGCTGTGGCGAAACGCACGGGGTCGTACTCCTCGCCCACGAAGTGCTGCCA
>JAYUEA010000360.1:0-13908 GCA_043739465.1 Propionibacteriaceae bacterium | reverse complement strand
CCCGGCACGACCGGGGGTGGCCTATGCTGACCTGCACAACTGCTCGACCAAACCGGAGGATCGATCATGGATATCGCTGCGCTGCGCGCGTTGCTGGAACCGCTCCTGGTCGACCGGGGTCTGGAGCTGGACGACGTGACGGTCACCGGTGCAGGCACGCATTCGGTCCTGCGGATCACCGTGGACGGCGACGGGCCCAAAGGTCGCGGGCCGCTCCTCGACGACGTCGCGACGGCCACCCGCGCCATCTCGGACGTGCTCGACGAGTCCGACGTGACCGGGACCCGCCCGTACGTGCTCGAGGTCAGCTCCCGCGGCGTCGGCGCACCCCTGGTGAAGCCCGCCCACTGGCGGCGCAACACCGGTCGCCTGGTCCTCGTGACCCACCTCGACGGCGCCCGCACGACCGGCCGGATCGCAGCGACCACCGACACCTGCGTCACGCTCACGGTGGACGACGCCCCCAAGGACGTGCCGTTCGCCGACGTCAAGAGGGCCGTCGTCCAGGTCGAGCTGAACCGCCCGCACGACCCGGACTTCGACGACACCGACGACGAGGAGTGACATGGACATCGACATGGCCGCGCTGCGGCAGCTGGAAGCCGACAAGGACATTCCGACGTCGAAGGTCATCGAGGCCCTCGAGGACGCCCTGCTGAACGCGTACGAGAAGACCGACAACCACGTCAAGGGCGGCCGCGTCACGATCGACCGGAAGAGCGGCGCGGTCCACGTCTTTGCGCCCGAGCTCGACGAGGAGGGTGAGAAGGTCGGCGAGTTCGAGGACACGCCCACCGACTTCGGGCGGATCGCGGCGGCCACCGCGCGCCAGATCGTCATGCAGCGACTGCGTGAGGCCGAGGACGACCAGAAGTACGGGCACTTCGCCGGCACCGAAGGGGACATCCTGCTCGGCGTCGTCCAGCAGGACCGCAACAGCCCGACCGTGCGCGTCGACCTCGGCAAGATCGAGGCGATCCTGCCGCAGGCCGAGCAGGTACCCGGCGAGGACTACAGCCACGGGCGTCGCCTACGCGTGTACGTCGTCGCGGTACGGCGAGAGCTGCGAGGCCTGCAGGTGGTCGTCTCGCGCACCCACCCGGGCCTGGTCGAGAAGTTGTTCCGCCTCGAGGTACCGGAGATCGAGCAGGGCGTCGTCGAGATCAAGTCGATCGCCCGTGAGGCCGGTCACCGGACAAAGCTCGCTGTACGGAGCCTCAACCCGGACGTGTCCGCCAAGGGCGCCTGCATCGGCCCCATGGGCCAGCGGGTACGCGCGGTGATGCACGAGCTCAGCGACGAGAAGATCGACATCGTCGACTGGTCCGAGGACCCCGCGTCGTTCGTCGCGTCCGCACTGTCGCCGTCCCGGGTGCTCAGCGTCGAGATCGTCGACGCCGCAGCCAGGTCGGCCCGCGTCATCGTGCCGGACTACCAGCTCAGTCTGGCGATCGGGCGAGAGGGCCAGAACGCGCGCCTTGCGGCCCGACTGACAGGATGGCGGATCGACATCCGTCCCGACATCGCGCCGGCCGACAGGGCGTAGCCGATCACGGGCACTCGAACCGCCTGGCGATACGGTGAGCTGGTGACCGAACCGGAGCGCACCTGCATCGGTTGCCGTGCCCGTGGGGCCGCGTCCAGCATGGTGCGTGTCGTCGCCGAGCCCCCGGGTGTCGTGGCCGATCTCCGGCGTCGCCTTCCAGGCCGAGGTGCCTGGGTGCACCCCCAGCAGACCTGCATGGAGACGGCGACCCGCCGGAAGGCCTGGGCCCGCGCGCTGAAGGTCTCTGGCCTCGTGGTCGACGCCGACGAGCTGTTCCGGGATGCCGCGTCGGGGATCACGGTTTTCTGACGCGGCCCATTGCCCCTAGACTTGGCGGCTGACTGCCTGCTCGGGCAGTGACGACCAGAAAGTGGGCTCACGCTCATGACCACTCGATGAGTACGCCGCAATGAGCAACACCACCAACTAACCGGTCCGGCGCGTCTCGCTTTCGGACCTGAAGGAGATCATGGCCAAGGTCCGTGTCTGGGAGCTCGCCAAAGAGCTCGGACTCGAAAGCAAAGACTTACTCACCACCCTGAAGGGCATGGGCGAATTCGTCCGGTCCGCGTCGTCGACCCTCGAAGCACCTGTCGTGCGCAAGGTCCGCGAGAAGTCCGTCGGGGATTCCACTCCCGTCGTCACCGCGCCCTCGGCGCCGTCCGCGCCCTCGGCTGCGTCGGCTCAGGCCCCCGCAGCCCGTACCCCTCGTCCGGCCCCAGCTGCTCCTGCCGCTGCGCCGGCCGCACCCTCAGCTTCTGCTCGGCCCGCCGGTCCAGCCGCCACGCCCGCCGCTCCAGCCGCCACGCCCGCCGCTCCGGCGCCGGTTGCCGCGCCGGTCGCACCGCCCGCCCCGGCGTCCGCGCCGACCGAGCAACTCGCTGCCGAGGCTGCTCGCCCGTCGACGACGTCCGCTGGTCCCCGTCCCGCGCCTGCTCCGGCTCCGCGCCCGCCGGCACCGCGTACCGGCTCCGCTCCGTCAGCACCTGGTGCCGCGAACCGACGTCCTGGCGCTCCGCGGCCCGGCAACAACCCGTACGCCTCCCAACAGGGCATGGGCGTCCGTCGGCCCGGGCCTCGTCCCGACGCCGCGGGTGCCGCGCCCGCACGTCCGGGCGGCTTCGGGGCCGGCACGGATTCCCGTATGCCTCGTCCCGGTGGTTCGACGGGACCGCGTCCCGGTGGGATGCCTCGCCCGAACCCGGGCATGATGCCGAAGCAGGCGTCCGGTGCCCTCGGTGGCCCCTCGACCCGCGGGCGCGCCGGTGGCGGCCCTGGGGGTCCGGGCGGTCCTAGCCGTGGTCGTGGTGGCGTCGGCGCCGGTGCTCCGGGTCGCCCTGGTGGCGCACCTGGTGGCGCACCTGGTGGCGCTCCCGCGGGTGGCCGCGGTGGTCGTGGTGGCCGCGGCGGCTCCGGCACGCAGGGCGCGTTCGGTCGCGCCGGTGCTCCGGGTCGTCGTGGACGCAAGTCGAAGAAGCAGCGTCGTCAAGAGTTCGACCAGATGGAGGCCCCGATCATCGGTGGCGTGCGGGTCCGTCAAGGTGACGGTTCCACCATCCGCCTCGCTCGTGGCGCCTCGCTGACCGACCTCGCCGAGAAGATCGGTGTGGAGGCGGCGACGCTCGTACAGATCTTGTTCAACCTCGGTGAGATGGTCACGGCCACGCAGTCCGTGGCCGACGACACGCTCGAGATCATCGGCACCGAGCTGAACTACGACATCCAGGTCGTCTCGCCCGAGGACGAGGACCGGGAGCTCCTCGAGAGCTTCGACATCGACTTCGGCGAGAACGAAGGCGACGAGGATGACCTGGTAGCCCGTCCCCCGATCGTCACCGTCATGGGTCACGTCGACCATGGCAAGACGAAGCTGCTCGACGCGCTGCGCAAGTCCAACGTCGTGGCAGGGGAGGCAGGTGGCATCACGCAGGCCATCGGTGCCTACCAGGTCGAGACCGAGGTCGACGGCACGGAGCGCAAGGTGACGTTCATCGACACCCCGGGCCACGAGGCGTTCACCGCCATGCGTGCCCGTGGTGCGAAGTCGACCGACATCGCGGTGCTCGTCGTGGCCGCTGACGACGGTGTGATGCCTCAGACCATCGAGGCCTTGAACCACGCCAGGGCGGCCGAGGTGCCGATCGTGGTCGCGGTCAACAAGATGGACAAGGAGGGCGCCGACCCCGTCAAGGTCCGCGGACAGCTCACCGAGTTCGGCCTCATCCCCGAGGAGTACGGCGGCGACACGATGTTCGTCGACGTGTCCGCGACGGCCAAGACCGGTCTCGCGGCGCTGCTCGAGGCGATCGTCCTGACCGCCGATGCCGAGCTGGACCTTCGGGCGAACCCGGACATGCCCGCACAGGGCGTGGCGATCGAGGCGCACCTCGACAGGGGCCGTGGGCCAGTGGCCACCGTCCTCGTCCACCGCGGCACGCTGCACGTGGGCGACTCGATCGTGGCGGGTTCCGCCTACGGTCGTGTCCGCGCCATGATCAACGACCAGGGCGACACCATCACCGAAGCCCCGCCGTCGACACCTGTCCAGGTGATCGGTCTGACGTCGGTCTCCGGCGCCGGCGACAACTTCCTGGTGGTGGCGGACGACCGCAAGGCTCGCCAGATCGCCGAGAGGCGTGAGGCGAGGAGGCGGGCCGCGATGTTGGCCAAGGGCACTCGCCGCAAGACGCTCGACCAGCTGTTCGAGCAGCTCGCGAAGGGCGAGGCGCAGGAGCTCAAGCTCATCCTCAAGGGCGACACCGCTGGTTCTGTGGAGGCGCTGGAGGACGAGCTGCTCAAGATCGAGGTCGGCGACGACATCAGTGTGCGGATCATCGATCGTGGTGTCGGTGCCATCACCGAGACCAACGTCTCGCTGGCTTCGGCCTCGGACGCGGTCATCATCGGCTACAACGTCAGGCCGCAGGGCAAGGCGACGGAGCTGGCCGACCGCGAAGGCGTCGACATCCGCTACTACTCGGTCATCTACCAGGCGATCGACGAGGTCGAGGCAGCCCTCAAGGGCATGCTCAAGCCCGTCTTCACCGAAGAGGTGCGTGGCCAGGCGGAGATCCGCGAGATCTTCCGTTCGTCCAAGATCGGGCTCATCGCGGGCTGCATGGTCCTCGACGGAACGATCCGACGCCACGCGAAGGTCCGGTTGTTGCGCGACAGCGTCGTGGTCGCGGAGACCGACATCCACACAATTCGCCGCGAGAAGGACGACGTCACCGAGGTGCGCGAGGGGTTCGAGTGCGGCATCACGCTGCACAACTACTCCGACATCCACGTCGGCGACATCATCGAGACCTTCGAGATGGTGGAGAAGCCTCGCGTTTGAGATGTGAACCGCTCACCGTCCCCTGATGGGGCGGTGAGCGCTCGCGTCGGAAGGGAACGACCATGACCAGCCCGCACGCGCTCAAGCGCGCCGAGCAGATCAAGCACATCGCCGCCGAGATGATCGAGAAGCGGGTCAAGGACGCGCGCCTCGGCTTCGTCACGATCACGGACGTGCGGCTCAGCAAGGACAACCACGAGTGCCATTTGTTTTACACGGTGCTCGGCACCCCTGAGGATCGCATCAACACGGCCGCTGCCCTCGAGTCCGCCCGTGGCCAGATCCGTACTGCCGTCTCGCGCAAGCTGGGCATGAGGTTCGCGCCCACGATCGACTTCATCGAGGACGCGATGCCTGAGACGAGCGCCGCCATCGAGGGGCTGCTCGCGCAGGTACGAGCCGGGGACGCGGAGCTCGCCGCGAAGGCTGTCGGTGCGGCATACGCGGGCGACGCCGACCCGTACAAGAAGCCTGCTTCCGACGACGAAGACGACGAGGGCGACGAGGACGAGTGAGCGACATCACCGCGGTGCTCGTCGTCGACAAGCCCCAGGGCATCACGTCGCACGGTGTCGTCGCGAGGATCCGGCGTCTGGCCGGTACCCGCAAGGTCGGCCACGCCGGCACGCTCGACCCGCTGGCCACCGGCGTCCTCGTGATCGGGGTGGGTCGGGCGACGCGTCTCCTGGGTCACCTGACGGTGCACGACAAACGCTACCTCGCGACCGTACGGCTCGGTCAGCAGACCAACACCGAGGATGCCGAGGGTGAGATCACAGCCGCTCAGGGTGTCACGGACCTTGATGTCGCCGCCGTACGTGCTGCGGCCGTCGGCTGGGTGGGAGAGGTCGACCAGACCCCGAGCTCGGTGTCGGCCATCAAGGTGAACGGCGTCCGGTCGTACAAGCGGGTGCGTTCCGGCGAAGAGGTCCTGCTCGCCGCCCGGCGAGTGACGATCAGCCGGCTGGACGTCGGGGCGGCCACCGCCGGGGTCGCCGCCGACGGCACCCGCGTGCTGGATGTCGAGATCGATGTCGAGTGCTCGTCCGGCACGTACATCCGCGCGCTCGCCCGCGACCTCGGGAACGATCTCGGCGTCGGCGGCCATCTCGTGGCGCTGCGTCGGACACGGGTGGGGCCGTTCACGCTCGACGATGTCGGCGTCGGTCCCGACCTCGACGTGGCAGCCATCGACCCGGAGGCGTGGCTCACGCCCGCAGAGGCTGCCCGCCGCTGCTTCGACACGATCGAGATCACGGCCGCGGAGGCCACGGATGTCGCCCACGGACGCGCGCTCGAGCGTGACCTGGCCGGTCTCACCGCCGTGATCGGCGCGAACGGGACTTTGCTCGCCCTGTACCGTCCAGCCGGGGAGCGAGCGGTTCCCGACACGGTCTTCGTCGATGGGGAGGGTCAGTGATCACGGGTGGTCCGACAGTGGTGGCGATCGGCAACTTCGACGGCGTCCATTCGGGGCATCGTCGGGTGCTCGCCGAGGCCCGCGCTGCGCGACCGGGCCTGCCCGTCGTCGCGGTGACGTTCTGGCCTCACCCCATGGTCGTCCTGCGGCCCGACGCCGCCCCTGAGCTGCTGTGCGACCTCCCGGAGCGGATCGAGCTGCTGCGCGCGGCCGGCGCCGACGAGGTCAGGGTCGTGGAGTTCACCCGGCGCATCGCCGAGTGGTCGCCCCAAGAGTTCGTCGAGCGCGTTCTGAGGCCGCTGCATCCCTCCGCCATCGTCGTGGGGGAGAACTTCCGCTTCGGCCACAAGGCCGCTGGGACGGTCGACACGCTCCGCGAGCTGGGCGCTGGAGTCTTCGAGGTGAAGGCGCTGCCCCTGGTGTCCGACGCCAGCGCGTACTCGTCCTCCCGGATCCGTCGAGCTCTCGACGATGGTGACGTGGAGGGCGCAGCCGAGATCCTCGGTCGTCCCTTCCGCTACACCGGCATCGTCGTGATGGGCGACCAGCGCGGCCGTACCCTCGGCTACCCGACCGCGAACCTCACGGTCCCGGAGACCCACGCCTGCCCGGCGGACGGCGTGTACGCGGGATGGCTCATCTGCCTCGACAAGCCCGGCGCGGAGCCGATGCCGGCGGCGATCTCCGTGGGCACCAACCCGACCTTCGACGGGGTGGAGCGGCGCGTCGAGACGTACGTGCTCGACCGTACGGACCTGGAGCTCTATGGGTGCCGCATCGGCGTGGACTTCGTCACCCGACTGCGTGGCCAGGTGAAGTTTTCAGCGCTCGACGACCTGATCGTGCAGATGGAAGCCGACGTCGTCGACGCCAGGCAGGTGCTCAGCCCCGGCACGCCTCAGATCTGACGGCACGCCTCAGATCGGACAACGCCTCAGATCGGACAACGCCCCAGATCGGACAACGCCCCAGATCGGACAGAGTTCAGAACCGACGCAGCTTCTTGCGGTAGATCGCGTCGTGGAAGACCTCGCCCGGCAGACCCTCGGGCGAGTCGCCGCCGACGATCCGGTGGTTCCCGGTCGGCTCGTAGTCGAGCGAGATGTACAGGGGGATGGCCTGGTAGTTGTCAGGGTCGACGCCGAGGAAGATCTCGTCGTAGCCGAGGTCACGCGCGACGTTCTCGACGAACTCGTCGAGGATCCGGCCGATGCCCTGACGGCGCGCATGCTGGTACACGTACATGTTGCGCAGCTCGGGGAGCAGGGGCCCGTCCTTGAGGTCCAGCACGACCGTTCCGAGCAGGTCCGTACCCCGCGCGGCCACGTAGTAGTGGGACGCACCCTTCACCGCGTCGGCGAACCTGATGTCGCAGACGAAGCCGTCCGTACGGTCCTCCATCGCGCGCAGCGCGGGCAGATCGTCGGACGCGACCAGGCGCACCCCGACCTCAGTGACATCGGTCATCCGTACCTCCTCAAGGCTCTCGTAACGCATCGAAACCTAGCCCATACATGTGACGGTGAGGTATCGAGGACATGGACTGACCGTAGATGCCCAGCGGCCCCCGAATCGTGCTCGGTGCTCGATTTCCTCGCCTTCTGTCGTTCCTGGTAACCTCGGAACGCCGTTCGATCGGCCGCGACCGCCCAAGAGCCCCGACTGCACCAGCAACTGGGGCATCGCGCAACGGGAAACCCCGAGAGGAGTGCACGTCACATGGACGCTGCAACCAAGAAGAACACCATCGATGACTATGCCATCACCCCTGGCGACACAGGTTCGCCGGACGTGCAGGTCGCGCTGCTGACCAAGCGCATCTCCCACCTCACGGAGCATCTCAAGGAGCACAAGGGCGATCATCACAGCCGCCGGGGCCTCCTGCTCATGGTCGGCCAGCGTCGTCGGTTGTTGAACTACGTCGCCAAGAACGACATCGAGCACTACCGCAAGCTCATCGAGCGCCTCGGTCTGCGTCGGTGATCTCAGGGCCCGTCCATCCGTGGGCGGGCCCTCCTGGATTCCCGCCCGGTCCGCCGGGCACAACTCCACACAAGAAAACCGCGAGCCCGGTCACGGGCGAGAAGGCGGTCTCCGGTAGTGGGACACGGGTGGCAGATGCACCCCGCGTCCCTCGATCGAAGACCGGATCGACTCGTCGTCGGGCACTCAGCCCCGCGTGTCACGCTGCTCGCGATCAACCCGCGAAAGGAATCCCCATGGAGGGACCCGATCTTCGTTCCACCGAAGCCGTCATCGACAACGGCTCCTACGGCCGCCACGTCATCCGTTTCGAGTCGGGCCTGCTGGCCCGCCAGGCCGGCGGCTCGGCCACGGTCTACCTCGACGACGACACCATGGTGCTCTCGGCGACGACCGCCGCGAACAACCCGCGTGACGCCATCGACTTCTTCCCGTTGACCGTCGACGTCGAGGAGCGCATGTACGCCGCTGGGCGTATCCCCGGCTCCTTCTTCCGTCGCGAAGGCCGTCCCAGCGAGGGCGCGATCCTCACCGCCCGCCTCATCGACCGCCCGCTGCGTCCCTGCTTCGTGAAGGGTCTGCGCAACGAGATCCAGGTCGTGGCCACGGTCATGGCGCTCAACCCCGACGTGCTGTACGACGTCGTGGCGATCAACGCCGCGTCCGCGTCGACGACCCTCGCCGGCCTGCCGTTCAGCGGCCCGATCGGCGGCGTCCGTGTGGCGCTCATCGGCAGCACCTGGGTCGGCTTCCCCTCTGTCAAGCAGCTCGAGGACGCCACGTTCGACATGGTCGTCGCGGGCCGTGTGATGCCGGACGGCGACGTCGCCATCATGATGGTCGAGGCCGAGTCCACTGAGGCCACGTGGGACCTGGTCCGCTCGGGTCGTACGGCTCCGACCGAAGAGGTCGTGGCGAAGGGCCTCGAGGAGTCCAAGAAGTTCATCAAGGCACTGTGCGACGCGCAGGCCGAGCTCGTGGCGCAGTTCCCGAAGGCGACCAAGCAGTTCCCGGTCTTCCTCGACTACCAGGCCGACGTGTTCGCAGCAGTCGAGGCCGCCGGCACCGACCGTGTCCGTTCCGTGCAGACCATCGTGGGCAAGCAGGAGCGCGAGGTCGCGACCGAGGAGCTTCTCGCCGACCTGAAGAACGAGCTGTCGAGTCACTTCGAGGGCCGCGAGAAGGAGATCACCGGCGCGTACCGGTCGCTGACCAAGAAGGTGGTGCGCCACCGCACGCTCACCGAGCAGGTCCGCATCGACGGCCGTGGTGTCCGCGACATCCGCACCCTGTCTGCCGAGGTCGGCGTGCTCCCGCGCGTCCACGGCTCGGCGCTGTTCATGCGCGGCGAGACCCAGATCCTGGGCGTCACCACGCTGAACATGCTCGACATGGAGCAGAAGCTCGACACGCTGGCGCCGGAGACCACCAAGCGCTACATGCACAACTACAACTTCCCGCCCTACTCGACCGGTGAGACCGGCCGCGTGGGCTCGCCGAAGCGGCGCGAGATCGGGCACGGTGCGCTCGCTGAGCGTGCGCTGATGCCGGTGCTGCCGACGCGCGAGGAGTTCCCGTACGCGATCCGTCAGGTGTCCGAGGCTCTCGGTTCCAACGGCTCGACCTCGATGGGTTCCGTGTGCGCCTCGACCCTCGCCCTGCTCAACGCCGGTGTGCCGCTGAAGGCGCCGGTCGCGGGCATCGCGATGGGCCTCATGAGCGAGGAGATCGACGGCAAGACGTCGTACATCGCGCTCACCGACATCCTGGGCACCGAAGACGCACTCGGCGACATGGACTTCAAGGTCGCCGGAACGCGTGACTTCGTCACCGCCCTGCAGCTCGACACCAAGCTCACCGGCATCCCCGCCGATGTGCTCGCCAGTGCGCTGCTGCAGGCCCGCGAGGCTCGGTTCGCCATCCTGGACGTGATGGCCGAGGCCATCGACACGCCCGACGAGATGAGCCTGTTCGCTCCGCGGATCCTCACGGTGAAGATCCCGGTCGACAAGATCGGCGAGGTCATCGGCCCGAAGGGCAAGGTCATCAAGCAGATCCAGGAGGAGACGGGCGCCAACCTGTCGGTCGAGGAGGACGGCACCATCTACATCGGTGCTATCAGCGGCGAGGCTGCGGAAGCGGCACGCGCCCTGGTCAACGCGATCGCGAACCCGACGATGCCCGAGAAGGGCGAGCGCTACCTGGGTACGGTCGTCAAGCTGACCGCGTTCGGCGCCTTCGTCTCCCTGCTCCCGGGCAAGGACGGCCTGCTCCACATCTCGAAGCTCCGGCCGCTGGCCGGTGGCGGGCGTGTGGAGAACGTCGAGGACGTGCTCTCGGTCGGGCAGAAGCTCCAGGTCGAGATCTCCGAGATCGACGACCGCGGCAAGCTCTCGCTCGTCCCGGTGGTCGAGGAGACCGCTGCCGCGCAGTGACGTAGCTGTGTTCACGAGCCGCCCGGTCCCGCCGGGCGGCTCGTGTCATGTTCGGACATGGATGCATTGCCGGATCGTGGGATCCGTTGTCTAGTCTGGTCGGGGACCAACAGGGGAGGGCGAATGCGCGTCGCAGTGTTCGGAGTGAACGGCCGCATGGGCGGGGAGGTCTGTCGCGCTGTCATGACCAGCCCTGACCTCGATCTAGTCGCGGGTCTCGACATCGGGGACAACCGCAACGACGCGCGCCGCGCGCAGGTGGTGGTCGACTTCACCCACCCTGACGCCGTCATGGACAACATCAAGTGGTGCATCGAGAACGAGCTGCACGTCGTCGTCGGCACCACTGGCTTCACCCAGGAGCGGTACGACCAGGTCCGGTCCTGGTTGGGCGCCGAACCCACTATCGGTGTGCTGGCTGCCGCCAACTTCTCCATCGGTGCTGTGCTGATGATGCACTTCGCCTCGATCGCGGCCGCCCACTACGAGAGCGCGGAGATCATCGAGCTCCACCACCCGACGAAGGCCGATGCGCCGTCCGGGACAGCCGTCGCGACGGCTCACAAGATCGCGGAGACGCGTCAGAAGGCCGGCCTCGGCGCCGTGCCGGACGCGACCGTGCAGGAGCTGCCCGGAGCGCGTGGCGCGGTGATCGACGGCATCCACGTCCACGGCGTCCGGCTCGGCGGCCTGCTGGCACATCAGGAGGTCCTGTTCGGCTCGACGGGGGAGACCCTGACGATCCGCCACGACTCGATGGACCGGGCTTCGTTCATGCCGGGTGTGGTGAGCGCGATCCGATGGATCCCCAGCCACCCCGGGCTGACGATCGGCATCGGCCCGCTGCTGGGGCTGGCGGGCTGACCTCGTGGCCCGTGGCCGACGTCGTACTGCGCGGGCGCTGGTGGCGTTCGCCGTGGTCGCCGCGCTGCTCGTCGCCCTCGTCTGGGTCGGCAACACCGCCGGCCGCAGCTATGTGGAGAACAAGGCGGCGGAAGCCATCCTGCAGCGGTCGGGCCTCGTCTCCGACGTGACGGTGACCGATCGGGTCTTCGTGCTCTCGCTGCTGCGCCAGCACTTCGACCACGTCAACGTCGCGTTCCCTGCGATGCCCATTCGTGCGGGCAACAAGTCGCTGACGCCGAAGGTGAACGTGGCACTCGACGACGTCGTGGCGACCGATGGGTTCTCGCGGTTCGTGGCCGGCAAGGCGA
Source organism: Propionibacteriaceae bacterium (assembly GCA_043739465.1). GTDB lineage: Bacteria > Actinomycetota > Actinomycetes > Propionibacteriales > Propionibacteriaceae > Fen-668. The sequence goes on along the minus strand of JAYUEA010000360.1, from coordinate 1,970 downwards.
TGGCCACGGCGACGCTCACCTGGAGCCAGGTGTCGACGCTCGCGGGCTACTCGGTGGCGCCGGACGGCACCGGCATCGTGGTCGCTCTCACGTACGACCTGTACGGGATCAAGGTCTCGGCGACCGTGACGGCGACCCCGGCGATCGCCTCGGGCCGGCTGGTCCTGCGGAACACGACGCTCAAGGTCGCCAACATCGACGTGCCGACAGGCATCACGAACTATCTGCTCGCGACGGTCGCCGCACCGATCGACCTGGGCCTTCCGAGCCCATTCGTGGCTACCTCTCTGAGCGTGCAGCCCGACGGTCTCGTCATCACGGCCGAGGGCACGAACGTGGACGTCACCGCGCTGGGCTGAGCCAAGTGCCCTGGCGCTACGGGGCGCTGATGTCGGTGTGCAGGCGAACCAGCTTGAGCGTTCCGGCCGGTCCTTCCGCACTGGCGTGGACCCCGTCCGGCTCCCAGCCCATGGCCTGCAGCCAGGCGCGTAGCTCGTCGTCCGTGGTCGTCACCCACCAGGTCGCCCGGGTGAAACCGTCGGCGCGGAGCGTGTCCACAGCAGCTTGGACGAGCCGGGTCGCGTGCCCGCGTCGGCGAGCCTCCGGCGACACCATGAGGTCGAGGACGGCCCCGTCCTCGGCGTCGGCGTCGTCGTCCTCGGACGGCCCCACCGCGACCATACCGACCACAGCCCTGCCTTCGGTGGCCACCAGGACGCGGTACGTCGCCAGGGGAGGGCGGGTCATCGAACGATGCCAGACCTCGGCGAGATCCGAGGCGTCCGCCTGCCCGTACAACGCGTGCAAGGGATGCCGGGGATCGGCCATCAGCCCGTACTGGATCGTCGCGATGTCCTGCGCCTCACGGGGCAGGGCGAGACGGACGAATCCAGGCTCCTGTTCAGTCACCGGCGGGAGCCTACCCGAGTCCGCACTAGGGTGTGCTCGTGCCTAACGCTGGACTACGAACCCCTCCTCCTCTCGACGCCACCACCCTTCGAGTCATCCCGCTCGGCGGTCTGGGCGACGTCGGACGGAACATGACCTGCTTCGAGATCGACGGGAAGTTGCTGCTCGTCGACTGCGGCGTGCTGTTCCCCGAGGACGACCACCCGGGCGTCGACCTCATCCTTCCCGGCCTCGATGCGATCGCCGACCGTCTCGACGATGTCGTGGCGCTCGTCCTGACGCACGGCCATGAGGACCACATCGGCGCGGTGCCGTACCTCCTGCGTCAGCGGACCAACATCCCCATCTACGGCAGCCGGCTCACCCTGGGCTTCCTGCGCGAGAAGCTGCGCGAGCACCGCCTCCGCGACACAGACTTCCATGAAGTCGCCGACTCGGAGCGGCTCCGGCTGGGCCCGTTCGACCTCGAGTTCCTGGCCGTCAACCACTCGATCCCTGACGCTCTCGCGGTCGCCATCCGCACCGCGGCGGGGACGGTGCTGCACACCGGCGACTTCAAGATGGACCAGCTGCCGCTCGACGGACGGATCACGGACCTGCGCGGCTTCGCCCGGCTCGGGACCGAGGGCGTCGACCTGTTCATGGTCGACTCCACCAATGCCGAGGTCGGCGGCTTCACCCCCTTCGAGCAGGACACCGAGCCCGCACTGGAGCGCGTCTTCGAGACCGCCAAGCAGAAGCTCGTCGTGGCCTGCTTCGCCTCGCACGTCCATCGTGTGCAGCAGATCATGAACCTCGCGGCAACACACCATCGCAAGGTCTGCTACGTCGGACGGTCGATGGTCCGCAACATGGGCGTGGCCCGCGACCTCGGCTTCCTCAAGGTGCCGGGTGACACGCTGATCGAGCTCGGCACGCTCAAGGACTACCCCGACGATCGGGTCGTCATCATCTCCACGGGGTCGCAGGGCGAGCCGTTGTCGGCGCTCGCGAGGATGGCGAACCGTGACCACCCGCACGTGCAGCTCGGCCCCGGCGACACGGTGCTGCTCGCCTCGTCG
>JAYUEA010000359.1:0-4658 GCA_043739465.1 Propionibacteriaceae bacterium | reverse complement strand
GCTGCCCCCGAGCAGCCGTACGGACTCGCCCCGGTCGTCGACCAGGCCTGGCTCGGGTGCGAGGCGGGCAGTGCCATGGACGGCCACTGGGTACGAGCCGAGCCAGGGGTCCTGTGCAAGGACCCCGCGCCATGTAGCGAGGGCGTCAGCGACCCCGTGCGGGGGCACTGAGACGGCCACCGAGGGGTACATCGCCTTCTGCTCGCCCAGCAGCGCGCGCAGCGCCGGACCGCCGGGGTAGAAGTGGAGGTCGGCGGTGACGGCCGAGCCAGGTACGAGGGAGGCATCCACCTGCATGCCGCGCGGGGTGAAGAACAGGACGAGCGCGTACCGGCCGGTCGCGGTCCCGTACAACCACACCCGTCGCGTCGACACCTGCTCCTCGTCGGAGTCGCGCATGCCGATGACGGCCCAGGTGTCGGCGACCGGCGGTGTCGCGAGCACGCTCTCCTTCGCCACCGGGAAGCCGATGTGGCTACGGACTGTGGCGCGCAGGGCGTCCGGCAGATCGGGCTGAGTCCAGGCGCGGGCGAGCAGGTGCAGCAGCCCGTACTCGGCGAGGGTGTCATCGAGCCAGGCGCCGCTGCCGCGTGGACCGCGGGAACGGCGGGACACCACCGAGCTGCGTTCGAGCTCACGGAGACGACCGGCGACGCCGGGAACCTGGGCGTCGACCATGCGTGCGGCGAGGTCGCCGAGCGCGCCGGGACGGGTGTGCGCGAGGCCCGTCGTCACCTGGTCGGCGAGCCAGCGGTCCAGCTCGGCCAGGCCTTGGGTGACGCGATCCTCACGCGCTTCGGCACGTGCCGCGGCGGCCGCGAGCTGTTCCTCGGTCTTCTCGGCCGACGCCTTGGGAGCCTCCGCGGTCCCGGCGCCCGTCTCCTGCTTGGTGGACCACTCGAGCGCGAACCTGCTGATCGAGCCGCCCTCGTCGATGCGGCCCTCGGCCCACAGGTACAGGAGCCCGAGCACGTGCTTGCACGGGAACTTGTGGGACAGGCAGGAGCAGCGGTACGTGGGGCTGGAGACGTCGATGGCCACGCTGTACGGGGTCTTGCCGGAGCCCTGGCACGCACCCCACAGCAGGGGGTGCGACCAGCCGATGTCCGACCAGGGCACGGGCGTGGCGAGGCGGCGACCCGCGACGTCCGACGCCGAGTCCGACGCCAGCGCGGTGACCCGCTCCGGACGCCATCGCTCAGCCATGACGCGAGGGTAGCGGGCTGTACGGACAGGGGCGGGGCCCGGCACGCGAGGACCTCAGCGGCGCGCCGGTCGAGACGCACGACGTCGAGACGCACGACGACCCGTCGCGTTGCTGGCGCGGGAGTCGGGCTGATCGGTTGCCCATGAGCGCCTCGCGTTCGAGGTTCTGAGGACGGTTCCAGGTGGTGCGACGCCTCGCCGCCTCGCGATCGTGGTTGTGAGGCGGTCCCGCGGCCCCATAACCACGGCCCTGTAGGCCGACTCCGGAGTCACCGACAGCCGGCTGGTCACAACCACGAACGCGAAGCGCCGGGGTGGCCTGGGGATCGAGAGTCACGGCGACCGTCTGCGAATCCGTACCAGCCTCAGCGTCTGCCCTTGCCCGCGCGCGCTTGGGCCGTACGTGAGCTGTTCTCGGTGCGGCCTCGTACCACCCCGATGAACTCGTCTACGAGCTCGTGGGGGTTGTCCTTCAGCCAGGCCAGGGCGACGCTGGTCGACGGGGCATCCGTGATCGGCCGGTAGACGAAGTCGCGGCGGCTCTGGGAGCGGGCGATCGACTGCGGCACGTGGAGGACGGCCTCGCCGATCGACACCAGGTCGAGGTGGAACGGGGTGACGTCGGTGAACACGTCATCCTCGGCCAGGTCGGCCAGGGACACCTCGTCGACCGCGGCCACGAGATGGTCCTTCGAGACCCAGGCGACCGGCACCTCCTCGTAGAGGCGGATCAGGTGCATCCCGTCCTCGTCGATCGGCAGCCGTACGAAGCACACGTCGACCTCATCGGCGACCAACACCTGACGTTGCTGGGTCTGCTCGACCTCGACGACCTCCAGATACGTCCGCGGGAAGCGCTCCGCCCAGATCGTGCGCCACTTGGTCAGCGTCACGCCCGGCACGTGGCCCACCCGGAGGCGGGGGCGCGAGGGAATCGAGGGCGTGGTCACGTGGGAAGGCTAGCCCGTGGCACGCCAGATAGGCTGCCGGGCGTGAGCCAACTGATGAAGCCGTCCACCGCCGCCGCGAAGCTGGGCATCTACCTGCCCGCCGCGCCCGAGGAGTTCCAGAGCTCATCGATCACGCGAGCCGAGCTCGACGAGCTGCGTGCCGACCCACCCGCCTGGCTCGCGGAGCTTCGCCGCAACGGTCCGTTCCCCAAGGACGTCGCCGCTGCGAAGCTGGGCGTGTCACGCTCAGGGCTGGTCCGTGGCGGCATCGCCGAGGCGCTCACCGCCGACCAGATCGGCGAGCTCATCACCGATCCGCCGGCCTGGCTCGTCCGTGAGCGCGAGATCCACCGCGACGTCGTCGCCGAGAAGGCGCGGCTGAGGGCCGACGCGGACAAGAAGTAGGGCTTACGGGACCAGCGCCTCGACGACGTCGGCCACGGCGCTGTTGCCGTCCTCGGTCGCGATGAGGGCAGCCAGCTCGGCGGCCCTGGCGCGATAGCTCGACTCGGTCGTCACCGCCGTGAAGGCCGCTGCGAGCCGCTCCGCATCCAGCTCGGCCGCCGGGATCGGCGCGGGAGCCACCCCGAGCTCGTACAACCTCTTCGCCCAGAACGGTTCGTCGAGCATCACAGGCACGGCGATTGCCGGGATGCCCGCGCGGAGGCCGGCCGCTGTCGTGCCGGCACCGCAGTGATGTACGAGGGCGGCCGCGCGCTGACAGAGCCACTGGTGAGGTACGTGTCCGACCACGAGCATGTCGTCGTGCGACCCCTCGGCCTCGTCGAGACGAGCCCAGCCGGCCTGCAGCACAACACGTACGTGTGCGCGGCGAGCCGCCTCGACCACCGTGCGGCGCGCCCCGTCCGGGTCGCCGACGGGGGCGCTGCCGAAGCTCACGACGATCGGCGCCGGGCCGGACGCGAGGAACGCCTGGAGCTCGGCCGACGGACGCCACGACGGGTCCGTGGCCGGCCAGCAGTAGCCGACGGTCCGTACGTTCGCGGGCCAGTCGGGCTCGTGCCGTACGACGTGGCGGCTGAAGGCGTGGAGCAGCGGCCAGCCCGTACGCATCACGTCACGCCGGTAGCGGCCCGGTGGTGGCGCGGGAGACAGGCCCAGCTGCGTGCGCAGCCGTTGGACGAGCGGCCAGAGCGGCTTTCCGGCCGCGTCGAGGAGCCGGTCGCCGATCGCCTTGTTGAGCGGGCCGCCGACCGACGGCAGCGCCAGGCTGGACGGTGCGTACGCGCGGGTGGGCGTCATGGGTTGCAGGTAGACGCCAACGCTCGGGATGCCCAGCCCTTCGGCCAGGTGCAGGCCGATGATCATGAGCGGGCTCATGACGAGGGCGTCGGCGCCGCGGAGGGCGTCGAGCAGTGCGTACGCTATGGGTTCGTAGTTCTCAGCAGCCGTCCTCTGGAGCCACTGCATCGCCGCGAGCTGCCCCCTCAGGCCGCGGCTCGGGGTGAAGCCGTCGAGCTGGTCACGCGCGGACATGGGCAGCTCGAACGCTGTCAGGCCGGCATCGGTCACGAGTGAGGCCACGTCTGTGGGTGCCGTGACCACCACATCGTGGCCACGTTCCGCCAGCCGGGCGCCGACGCCGGTGTAGGGCGCGACGTCCCCGGTCGACCCCGCGGTGGCGATCACGATGCGCATCGTTCGTACCCTCCTGGACATCCGTACAGACCTGGACTGTAGGCCTTTGCGCCACGTCCGAGGCCGCCTACGATCGGGACATGCGCCTCATCCCGCCGGCCTGGACAGCACTGATCGCCGCGGGCCAGCGCGGTCTCGTACACGTCGCCGGCGGCCCCCGCGACTACCCCGGACGACGCCCACTGACCCTCGGGCTCGCTGTGGCGGGCGTCGGCCTCATGGGCACCGGCGCGTGGCAGTTCTGGCGCGCACGCACGACCATCGACCCGCGTGTTCCGCACGAAGCATCCACCCTTGTCAGCACCGGAGTCTTCGGCGTCAGCCGGAACCCGATCTACATCGCCGACGCCCTCCTGCTCGCCGCCCATGCCGCCTGGTTGGGACGCGCGTGGGCCCTCCTCGGCATCCCCGCTCTCGTCGCGGCTCTGCACCCGCAGATCCGCGCGGAGGAGGCAGCCCTGACGCGGCGTTTCGGGAGCGAGTACGAGGCGTACGTGGCCCGCGTCCCCCGCTGGATCGGCCCTCGCGGCTGAGGTTCGGGACGAATCCGCCAAGGGACGCCTCGCGCGGCCCTGATGAGGGCACTCTGACCCGCCGAGTGGCGGAATCGTCCCGATGGCCTGGACCACGAGGATGGTGGACCTGTCGAGGATCAGGCGGCGGCAAGAGGTGGACCGGGTTATCGGCGTCGCCGGAGCGTCACTACGCTCCGGACCATGACGCCGCGCTGGCCAGTGATCCTCTTCGACCTCGACGGTACCCTCGCCGACACCATCGACCTCATCGTGACGAGCTATCAGCACGCGTTCCGCGAGGTGATCGGCCGCGAGTGGGACGAGGCGG
>JAYUEA010000358.1:0-4661 GCA_043739465.1 Propionibacteriaceae bacterium | reverse complement strand
TCTCCCCGGGGTTCACGAAGACGAACCTGAACGGGTACGAAGGCGTCGAATCGGTGGAAGCGGGATCACGCGAGGTCGTACGGGTCGCGCTCCTCGGTCCTGACGGCCCGTCGGGTACGTTCACGCGCTGGGAGAACGAGACCATCCCCTGGTGAATGACGCAGTCGAGGTCACACGGCAGGCTGATCCTGGGCGACGTGCCGACCGAAGAAGGCCAGGATGCGGGCGCGGGCGTCGGCGGCCGCGTCGGGCACGTACCCGTTGTTCATGATCGGGCCCATCACGGCGAACAGGGCCGGTGAGGTGTCGCCGGCGCCCTTGCGGTCGTTCAGGAACGCGTGGCCCGCGTGCGCGTACTCCTTCACATCGTGGTCCACGCCGACCTCGATCAGGGCAGTCTCCAGCCGTGCGGCCGCGCCTCGCAGCGTCTTGTCCTTCCCGCCGAAGCTGCCGACGATGGGGCAGGCGGTGCGCAGGAAGCCGGCCGAGTACGCGTCCTTCCTGGCCGTGCCGTAGTTGACGCTGGACGCGGCGTAGTCGCCGCTGGGCGCCAGCAGGAGTGCAAGACCGCCGCCCAGACAGAAGCCGATCACGCCCACCGTGCCGGTGCAGTCCGCGCTCTGAGTCAGCCACGCGCGTGCCGCCGAGAGGTCGTCGAAGGTGAGACCGGTCTGGTCGCGGGCGTCGCGCATGATCGTGACCATGCACGCCATCTTGTTGCGGCCGCGGAACAGGTCCGGGACGATCGCAAGGTAGCCGGCGTCGGCCAGCCAGTCGGCCTGCGCGCGGATCTCCTTGCCCATTCCGAATGCGTCGTGGATGACGACGACGCCCGGGAACGGACCGGGACCCGCCGGTGTCGCCACGTACGCGATGAGGTCGCCCGTCGGAGTCGCGATCGTGAAGTCAGTCATCGGGCAAGCGTGGCACGGAACGGCTCGGCCGGATACAGGGCCGATCGGCGGTCAGCCGCGGAACCGCTGGTAGTCGTCGAGGGTGTCAGCGGCGTACGCCAGAGCGAAGTCGTACAGGTCCACGCTGCTGTCGTCGGGACGGCCACGCTGCCCGCGATCTCGGAAGGGCTCCCGGTACGCGGCAGTGGCGATCGTGGTGGCTATGGCGCTGTACGGAATCGGCTGAGCAAACGGGGGCGCGGTGAGATCCTCAATTCGGTACCGCAGATGGCTTCACACCCCCTGAGAGCGAATTCGGACTCGACTGCGGTATCGAAATGAGGATCCGGAGCGCAGCCACGGAGTTGTCGGCACCGACTCGAGCCCCCGCGCTCGCGTTCCGCGAGGCACCCGACTCGAGGAAGAGGTGGCCCGTGTCGTCTGAGCCGAATGCCGGCCTCACCCCGCACCGCGTCCCCGCGCCAGGAGTCACGCCGGATCGCGCGGCAAGCCTGCGGGAAGGGTGATGGTGAAGCAGGCCCCACGGCCGACCCCGGAGCTGTGTGCGGTGAGGGTCCCGTGGTGCGCCTCGACGATCGCGCGGGCGATCGTCAGCCCGAGTCCAGAACCCGGACTGTTCGGCGCCTTCTCGAACCTGTCGAAGATCCGTTCGGGATCGCGATCGGAGAAGCCGGAGCCCGAGTCGGTCACCTCGATGACGGCCGCCGATCGCTTCTTGTTCTCGCCCGGACGGGCGGCCACCGTGACGGACCCGCCGGACGGGGTGTGGCGGAGCGCATTGTCGAGGAGGTTGCCGAGAACCTCCTGGATCCGATCCGGGTCGACGGCAACCGCCGGTGTACCGAGCTCGACGGAAGACGTGAGGTCCACCCCGGCAGCCCGAAAACGCTCCCGGTGGGCCGCCACGGCCGCGTCGACAAGGTCCGAGACGGCCACTGGCTCGGGGTTGAGCAGAAGCTGGCGCTCCTGCGCTCGAGAAACGACCTCCAGGTCGCCAACCAATCGGCTGAGTCGGCGACTCTGCTCCTCCAGCGTGGCCAGGGTCTGCTCGTCGACAGGCAGTACGCCCTCTCGTACGGCTTCGATCGTCGCGCTGATGGACGCGACCGGCGTACGGAGCTGGTGGGCGAGCTCACCGGTCAGCTGACGCCTAGTCTGCTCGGTGGCCTCCAGCCGGTGAGCGAGCTCGTTCACCGAGGTGGCCAGCGTGGTGAACTCCGGACCCATCCCGGGGTCGACGACCCGGGCGTCCAGATGCCCATCGGCAAGGTTCCTGGCGACGTCGGCCGCGTCGGACACGGGAGCCGCGAGCCGTGTGGCGACCAGCCAGCTGATGGCGACCGCGGTCACCCCTGCGATGACGATGCCCACGCCGAGAGCGACCAGGATCGACTGGTCGAACGCGCGGGCCACATGCTCTTGGACGAGCTGGTCCGGCGCCGGCTCGACGCCTTGGAGATGAGCATCGAAGACGGCTGGCCCGACCAGGAGGGCCGTCACCAGGACCGTGCCCGCCCCGGCCAGGATCACCAGCAGGTTGTTGAGCACGAGGCGAGGGGCCAGCCCCAGTCCCGCCAGCCTCGATGTACCCCCCGAGCGCGTCACCCCGACCCCATCCGGTAGCCGACCCCGCGGACGGTGACCACGTACCGGGCCGTCCCAGGGTCGTCGCCCAGCTTGCGCCTCAGATGGCCGATGTGGATGTCGACGAGATGCTCGTCGCTGGCGACGTCAGCCGCGTCGTCCCAGACAGCGTCCAGCAGCTGCTGGCGACTGAAGACCATGCGCGGGCGACCGCTCAGGGTCTCCAGGAGGTCGTACTCCATCCGCGTGAGCGGGACCACGCGGGACCGGACCCTGACCTCGTGAGCCGGGAGATCGATGACCAGGTCCCCGAAGGTCCGCTGCGGCTCGCCGTCGTCCCCGGCTGCGGGTCCCGTCCGAGGACGCCTCAGCAGCACCCCGATGCGGGCCATCAGCTGCCGCGGAGAGAACGGCTTGGTGACGTAGTCGTCGGCACCCACGCCGAGGCCGATCAGCACGTCCACCTCGTCCGCGCGGGCCGTGAGCATGAGCACATAGCAGCGGCTGAACGTACGGAGCTGCCGGCAGACCTCGACGCCGTCCATTCCGGGAAGTCCCAGATCGAGCACGACCAGGTCTGGTTCTGACTCCCGGGCGAGCCTCAGCGCTGTCTCGCCGTCTGCAGCCGTCCGTACGTCGAAGCCGTCCTTGGTCAGGTAGCCCTCGACGACCCGTACCAGGCTCGGCTCGTCATCGACGACCAGCGCGCTCAGCTTCCGCGTGGGACCCACGATCAGGCGTCCTCCTTCGCGACGAACGTGCCGTGCCACGTGTGGTACCAGACGTCGCCGGTCGTGGCGTTCACCGACAGGATGCCTACGGTATTGCCAACAGCCGCGTGTAGTGCTCACCCGCGGGCAAAAGTAAAGACTTCACAAGGACCTCTTCGGTTGTGTCGGCTTCGTCACACGGCCCTACGAGTGTGCGCGACCGCCTCGACGAGGAGGCCCACCGCATTCTGAATCTCTGCGGGGGTCGTTGATCGGCCAAGGCTGAGGCGGATGGCCCCGATGGCGAGTGCCGGGGCCAGCCCCATGGCCAGCAGCGTGGCTGCCGGTGTGTGTTGGCCGGCGTGGCAGGCGCTTCCCGTCGAGGCCGCAAGCCCGGGCGCGGCGTCGAGGATGTCGGAGCCTGCCACGTCGGGGACAGCGACCATCAGCGTGTTGGGGAGGCTGTGGGAGGTCGGGCTCAGGCGGACGATGCCGGGGATGCCGGACGCCAGGTTCGTCCAGAGCAATTCACGGAGGGTGGCCTGACGCGCGGGCTCCGAGTCCATGAGCCCAGCGGCGAGCACGCACGCAGCTCCAAGGGCGACTATGCCTGGCACGTTCTCCGTCCCCGGGCGTCGCCCACTCTCCTGGCCGGCTCCGACGATCACGGGGCTCAGAGGGGTTCCGCGCCGGACGTACAGCGCACCCACCCCCTTGGGGGCGTAGAGCTTGTGCCCGGCGATGCTGAGCAGATCGACGCCCAGGTCGTCGACGGCGACAGGGATCTTCCCCACGGCTTGGGCTCCGTCGGCGTGCATGACGCCACCTGATCGATGAACAGCGTCGGCGATCTCCCGTACAGGCTGGATCGTGCCGACCTCGTTCTGGGCGAGAATGACGCTGCCCAGACCGATGGGGCCGCTGGGGAGCGCCGTGGCGGATGCGCGACCATCGGCGTCGACGGGCAACACGTGTACGGCCCAGCCGAGGTGGCCCAGCAGGGCCAGCGGCGACGTCGTGGCCGGGTGCTCCACCGCGGTGGTGATGGCGACCCGCTGGGTCGCCATCGAAGCGGTGCCGCGGATCGCAAGGTTGTTGGCTTCGGTGCCCCCTGACGTGAAGATGATCTCGTCGGGCTGGGCACCGATCTGCGCAGCGACCTGCTCGCGGGCCAGGTCGACGGCGGCCTTGGCGACGCGCCCGTACGGGTGAGTGCTGGACGGGTTGCCGAAGTGATCCGAGACGTACGGCCACATGGCGTGGGCCACCTCGGTGGCGACGGGGGTCGTCGCGTTGTGGTCCAGGTAGATGGGCGCGCTCGGTCCTCCTCGGGTCCCGGGGCGGTCCGCTGCCAGCATCAGAACACCAACACCTTGTCGGCGGCCAGAGTCATCTGGGTCAGCTTCGTCGAGTGTTGACCGCTGCGCTCCAGAGACCAGCTCCTCCTGCGTCA
>JAYUEA010000357.1:0-4666 GCA_043739465.1 Propionibacteriaceae bacterium | reverse complement strand
ACGAGATCGTCGGCTACATCGACGACGACCCGACGAAGCAGAACCTCCACCTGGGCCCGTACAAGGTCCTCGGCGACCGCGCGAGCATGGTCGCGCTGGCCGCCGACTTCGGCGTCAAGACCATCGTCATGTCGATGCCGACGGCGACGCGGCAGCTGCTGCGCGAGCTGTCGAAGATCACCGACCGCGAGAGCCTCGACCTGTTGGTCATGCCTGGCACGAAGGACATCGTCGGAGGCCGGGTCAACCTGGCGCAGCTGCACCGCATCGACATGGCGGACCTGCTCGGACGCCGGCCGATCAAGACCGACATCAGTGCGATCGCGGGGTACCTGAAGGGTCGTACGGTGCTGGTCACCGGCGCGGGTGGGTCCATCGGCTCAGAGATCGCGCGCCAGGTCAGTAGGTTCGAGCCCCGGGAGCTCGTCATGCTGGACCGTGACGAGTCCCTGCTCCACAGCACGCAGCTCTCGATCTTCGGCCACGGCATGCTCGACACCCCGAACATGGTGCTGGCCGATATCCGCGACGCAGAGGCTCTCGACGAGGTCTTCGCCCTGCACAAGCCCGACGTGGTCTTCCACGCCGCGGCGCTCAAGCACCTGCCGATGCTGCAGCAGTACCCGGCGGAGGGCTGGAAGACGAACGTGGTCGGCACCAAGAACGTCCTCGACGTCGCCCGGAAGTACGGCGTGAAGCGCTTCGTGAACATCTCCACCGACAAGGCCGCCGCGCCGACGAGCGTGCTCGGCACGACGAAGCGGATCGCTGAGGAGCTCACCGCGTGGTACGCGAACCAGACCGGCGCCACGTACCTGTCGGTGCGCTTCGGCAACGTCCTGGGCTCCCGCGGCTCGGTGCTGTACTCGTTCACCGCCCAGATCGAGAAGGGCGGTCCGGTGACGGTGACCGACCCCAACGTGACCCGATACTTCATGACGATCCCGGAGGCGTGCGAGCTGGTCATCCAGGCCGCCGCCATCGGCCAGCCGGGCGACGTGCTGGTGCTGGACATGGGCGAGCCCGTACGGATCCTCGAGGTCGCCGAGGGCCTCATCGCCCGGTCCGGCAAGGACATCGACATCGTCTTCACGGGCCTGCGCGACGGCGAGAAGCTCGACGAGGTGCTGTTCACCAGCGACGAGGTATCCGACGTCACGAGCCACCCGCTCATCACGCGGCTCGCGGTGCCGCCGCTCACTCCGGACCACCTGGTCGGCATGGACTGCCACGACGTCGCCGGCATGGGCGCCCTCGCTAGCGCGGAGAACAAGCCCGCCCTCCCGGCGTCGGCGATGCTCAACTGAGGTCGTCCAGCGCGTCGTTTCCTCGGCGAGGCGCACCTTCAGTGGCGCCTGGTGACACGTCGGTGCGTAGAGATGCCGACACCTCGTCTGCTGCCACTGAAGGAACGACATCCAACGCGTCCGTCCAGCTTTCGCCTCGGGTCAGGTGGGGCGAGTCGGGCAAGCCTTCGGGTCACGCAACCGTTGCACCAGTCCGAGGCCGTTGACGAAGGCGGCGAGGACCGCAGCAGAGATCTCACACGGCGACGCGTGGAGGATGACCGCCGCGGCCGGCAACGATGTCAGGGCGACGACGGAGCACGGGCCACATCCCCAGACGGACTTCCAGCCGGATCCTGGACCCGGAACGAAGGTCGCCAGGCCCGCCGATCCCAGCACCGCGGCCGCGCCGACGACGAGGAGCCAGAGAACCGGTGCCGACGCCACGCCGCCACCCGCGGAGGTGAGGGTCAACCAGGCCAGCGGCGCCAGGATCGCGCCCGCGACCAGTCGTCTCGTGGTGGCTGACGTCGCATGGACGACCGGTGATGGCGTGATGATCACCCGATCAGAATACCCCCAGGGGTATACTTTCGCGAGGTTGTCCACAGCTTGCGCGGACTCTGCGTGCATCTGGGTCCCGTCGGTCCCATGCTCGATGTCATGCACCCCGTGACCTATGCACGCCTGATCGAGAACGGTTGGACGAGACGGACCATCCGCGCCGCCGTAACTCTCGGCTCCGTGCGCAGGCTGGCGCGAGGGTGGTACGAGGTCGGGACCAGCGCGGCCCATGAGTCCGCAGCGGCCGTGGCAGGTGTCCGAGTGGGATGTCTGACCGGGCTGCGGGATCACGGGGTTTGGGTGCCACCGACGGCACACCCGCACGTCCTGGTCCCGCGGTGGACCGCGCCGCCCGTTGCGGGGGTCAGGCACGACCTGCCGCGCAGAGGGGCATGGGTGCACGGCAGCATCATGTACGACGTCGTGGAATGCCTTCGCCAGGCACTGCGGTACCACGATGTCGAGACGTCTCTGATCGTGCTGGAGTCCGCCTGCCATCTCGGTCTTGTCGACTCCAGGGAAGTGCGTGAGCTGATCTCGTTGGCCCCACGTCGGTCTGCGCCTGGACTGTCCCGGTTCGACCCGCGGTCCGAGTCGGGCACAGAGACCCGGGTCCGCCTGTTCCTGGCGCGGCTCGGCTACGGGGTCCGGCCACAGGTCTTGGTCCGTGGCATCGGTCGCGTCGATCTGCTCGTCGGCGAATCACTGATCATCGAGTGCGACTCCCGGGCGCACCACACGGGTGAGGAGACCTATCAGCGTGATCGAGCGCGGGATCTTGTCGCAGCGGCGCTCGGCTACCGGGTCATCCGGCTCACGTGGGAGCAGGTCTTCCTCGACTGGGAGGCGACGCAAATGCTGCTACTCGTGCACCTCAGGACGCGGCACTACCGCAGGCCACCTGCCGGACGCGTACTTTGAGTGGCACGTACGGGCACGCTGGCGGCGTGAGCGACCGGCATGACGTCTGCTGCCAGTGAACGGCCGGTGTGCGCCCGCCTTGCTCCACCGGAGTCCGTCACGGCAGGACCTAGTGTCCCGAGGCCGAAATCCATTGACGCTCGGCGCGCCCCGGGCACGCACCTCGCGGCGTTGCCGAAGCTCACCAGACGACCCGGTACGCCTGCGCTCCGGCGCCTTGCGATGCACGAAGGGGGACCACGCCAACCGTGAAACAGATTTCGGCCACGCGACACTAGAGCGTGCCGGACACCCACTGCAGGCCCAGGGACGAGCTCGCCACCAGCAGCCACAACAGACCGCCGAGGGCCACCGGGCGCCAGCCCGCACGCCTGATCTGCCCCAGCGACGAGCCCATGCCGACAGCCGCCATCGCGACGGTCGTGCCGACGTACGCGATCTCCTTGATCACCGGAGCCCAGGAGGCGGGCACGATCCCCACCGAGCGAGCGGCTGCCGCGACGAGGAACAGTACGAGGAACAGCGGGACCAGCTTCCACCACTTCGGCCGAGTGCCAGCCTCCGAGCTGCGATGCGTCCGCCACGACTCGTACAGGGCCAGCGGGATGATGGCCAGCGTCCGGGTGAGCTTGACCACGACGGCGACGGTCGCGGCCGTGGCGCCGTAGACGGTGGCCGCGGCGACCACCGACGAGGTGTCGTTGATCGCCGTGCCGGCCCACAGGCCGAACGACTCCTGCGACAGGCCCATCGCGTGCCCCAGCAACGGGAAGAAGAGGGCTCCGAGCACGTTGTAGACGACGATCACGGTGACCGACAGGGCGATCGACGTGGCCGGCGCCCCGATCACCGCGCTCATCGTGGCGATGGCCGAGGCGCCGCAGATGCCCGTCCCGTACGTGACCAGCTGCCCGGTGACCTTCTCGATCCGCAGCAGCCTCGCGAGGAGGGTGCCGCCCACCAGGGCCGCGACGAGGGTGCCGAGCAGGACCGGCAGCGTACGTCCGCCCGTGCTGGCGACCTGTCCCAGCGACATCGTCGCGCCCAGCATCACGATGCTGGTCTGCAGCACCTTCTTGGAAGCGAACGTCACCCCCGGCTTCCAGGCGTCCCGCTGGCCAGCGACCTGACCGACCACGAGCCCGAGCAGGATGGCGACCACCGGCCCGCCGAGCACCGGCACCAGGTGCCCGACCCCGTACGCCACCGCAGCGATCAGCAGGGGAGGGAGGAGTCCCGGTAGGAGCCGGCGCAGCACGTTCACGAGAGCCACCCTGGCACCCGTCGTGCTGCTGAGGGTGGTGACTCTCCCGTCGGGGGGTCAGTTCGCGTCGCGCCGCACCGCACGTGCCAGGCATGTCGTGACCCTCGACGGTGTCGAACGTCTGTAACCCCCAGGGGTATGCGCCTGAATCACGCGCTGGAAGCGCGAAACCTGGGGGTGCTTGAAACCGCACGGATCGGCAGGAGCAGAATGGACGTAGCCAGGCAAGGTCGCCTCGGCTGGTTGGCGGGGAAGTCCCGCCTGCCGAAGGCGATGAGAGGGAGCGTGGCATGGCCGCGAAGACCCATACCTACCCCGGTATCTCCGAGGTGATCAACGGCAACGGTGCCGTCGCGTACGTGATGAAGCACGTATGCGGTGGCGTGATCGGCTACCCGATCACCCCGTCGACCGAGATCGCCGAGACATTCGAGGCGGCGCGGGCCGAAGGCCAGCTCAACGTCTGGGGCAAGCATCCGTTCTTCGTCGAGACCGAGGGTGAGCACTCCGCGCAGAGCGGCGCGCTGGGCGCTGCGCTCACGGGCGGCAACTTCATCTCGAACGCGTCCTCCAGCCAGGGCATCCTGTACGGCCTCGAGTCGCACTACGTGACCGTGGGCAAGAAGATCGG
>JAYUEA010000356.1:0-4672 GCA_043739465.1 Propionibacteriaceae bacterium | reverse complement strand
CGCCCTCGGGCTCGTCGTGGACCTCGGTGACGTCGAGGTTGGTGAGGTGGTCCCAGAACAGGCGGTAGATCTCGCCGCCGCCGGCGACCCACCAGCGGCGTTCCGGGTAGTCCTGGAGCGCAGCGATGGCCTCTGCGACGGAACCGACGATGCGGACCTTGTCGTCGACGTACGCACGGTCGCGGGTCACCAGCAGCGTCACCCGGCCCGGCAACGGGAAGCCGATGCTCGCGTGGGTGCGCCGACCGGTGATCAGCACGCCGCCCATCGTCACCTTCTTGAACCGCGCGGTGTCCTCGGGCAGGTTCCAGGCCATGCCGTTGTCACGTCCGATGACGTGGTTGCGGGCGTACGCGGCGATGGCCGTCAGGGTGCGCTTCTCCACTGGGCGTGCTCCTCACTTGTGTCGTGCGTCCGAAAACCCTTGACGAAGTGAAGGAGCTTCGGACGCACGACACTAGTGTCGCGTGTCCGAAATCTGTTCACGGTTGGCGTGGTCTGGGTGCGTGCATCGCAAGGCGCCGGAGCGCAGGCGTACCGGGTCGTACGACGAGCTTCGGCAACGCTGCGAGGTGCGTGCCCGGGACGCGCCGAGCGTCAATGGATTTCGGACGCACGACACTAGACGGCGATCGGGGCCTTGATGCCGGGGAGCGGATCGTATCCGTCCACCCGGATGTCGTCGAGGGTGAACGCGTCGATCGCCGTCACCTCAGGGTTCAGCCACAGTGTCGGCAAGGGCCGCGGCTCGCGGGCCAGCTGCCTCTTCGCCTGCTCGATGTGGTTGAGGTAGAGGTGGGTGTCGCCCAGGGTATGGACGAAGTCGCCGACCTCGAGCCCCGTCACGTGGGCCACCAGATGGGTGAGCAGCGCGTACGACGCGATGTTGAACGGCACGCCCAGGAAGATGTCCGCCGAGCGCTGGTACAGCTGGCAGCTCAGCTTGCCGTCGGCCACGTAGAACTGGAAGAACGCGTGGCAGGGGGGCAGAGCCATCTTGTCGATCTCGCCGACGTTCCAGGCGCTGACGATGTGGCGGCGCGACGACGGGTTCTTGACGATCTGCTCGATCACCGCCGTGATCTGGTCGACGTGGCGGCCGTCGGGCGTCGGCCACGAGCGCCACTGCGCCCCGTACACCGGGCCCAGGTTGCCCTCGGCATCCGCCCACTCGTCCCAGATCGTGATGCCGTTCTCGTGGAGCCAGGCGACGTTGGTGTCTCCGCGCAGGAACCACAGCAGCTCCCCGAACACGCTGCGTACATGGATCCTCTTCGTCGTGAGCATCGGGAAGCCCTTGCTCAGGTCGAAGCGCATCTGGTGGCCGAACACTGCCAGCGTGCCCGTACCTGTCCTGTCCTGGCGCTGCACGCCCTCGGCGAGGACCCGCTCCAGCAGGTCGAGGTAGACCTTCACGACTGCACCTCCAGCGCCGCCAGCAGCGGCATCACGGCCCGTACGGCCTGGCCGCGATGACTGATCGCGTCCTTCTCGTCAGGGCTCAGCTCTGCGTTGGTCACCTCGTGCCCGTCGGTGACGAAGATCGGGTCGTACCCGAACCCGTTCGCCCCCGCCGGCGCGTCGATGACCACGCCCTCCATCGTGCGTCGCAGCACGTCCTCGGACCCGTCGGGTCGCACCAGTGCCATCGCGCAGACGAACCGGCCCCGTCGTCGCTCGGGCTCTACGTCGCTGATCTGGCGCAGCAGCAGATCGAGGTTGTCGGTGTCGCTCGACCCAGGACCCGCCCAGCGCGCCGACCGCACGCCCGGCATCCGGTTCAGCACGTCGACCTCGATGCCGGAGTCGTCGGCCAGCGTCGGCAGGCCGGTGGCAAGGGCCCCCGCGCGCGCCTTCAGCAGCGCGTTCGCCTCGAACGTGTCGCCGTCCTCGATGGGCTCCGGATAAGCGACCACATCGCCCAACCCCACGACCTCGAGGGACAGCCGGGCCTGCGCCACGAGACGGCGTAGCTCGACCACCTTCTTGGCGTTGCCCGACGCGATCAGCACCCTCATCCGCGCAGTGCCTCCTGCTGCACCAGGGTCAGCGCGGCGATGCCGGCGAGCCCCAGGTCGAGCAGCCTGTCGAGCTGCTGACGGCTGAACGGCTCCGCCTCGGCGGTGCCCTGCACCTCGATCAGGCGTCCGTCGCCGGTCGCCACGATGTTGAGGTCGACGTCAGCCGCGGAGTCCTCCGTGTAGGCCAGGTCGAGCATCTCGACGCCGCCCACGATGCCGACGCTGACCGCTGCTACCGAGTTCTTCAGCGGCTCACCGGCGAGCAGGTTGCGCTCCCGCAGCCAGCTCACGGCGTCGGCGAGCGCGACGTAAGCGCCAGTGATCGAGGCCGTACGTGTGCCTCCGTCGGCCTGCAGCACGTCGCAGTCGAGCTGGATCGTGTTCTCGCCGAGCGCGGTGTAGTCGATGATGCCGCGCAACGAACGGCCGACGAGGCGGGAGATCTCGTGCGTACGGCCGCCGATCCGACCCTTGACCGACTCGCGGTCGGAGCGGGTGTGCGTGGCGCGCGGCAGCATCGAGTATTCGGCCGTGACCCAACCCAGCCCGCTGCCCTTGCGCCAGCGCGGCACGCCCTCGGAGACACTCGCGGCGATGAGCACGCGGGTCTTGCCGTACTCCACGAGCACCGACCCTTCGGCGTGGTCGAGCCAGTTGCGGGTGATGCGGACGTCACGGAGCTGGTCGGTTTCCCGGCCGTCGATTCTTGCCATGCGGAGACCCTATCCGGGACGGCCGACAAGTCCGAGATCGTCGTCCAACAGCTCGGGCAGCGGCTCGACGTCGGCGACGAAGTCACCCATCAGGCGCCGCCCGATGCCCGTGAACTTCTCGGGGTTGCCCGTGGTGAGGAAGCGGTGGTAGCCGTCCCGCGGCAGCGGCTGCAGCAGGTCGCGCCGGGTCAGCGTCGAGAACGTCGACTTGCCGCACTCCTCCGCGCTGGAGACCAGAGAGACCTCGTCGCCGAGCACGTACGAGATGACGCCGGTGAGCAGCGGGTAGTGCGTGCAGCCCAGGATCAGGGTGTCGACCTGCGCCTCCTGGACGGGCGCGAGGTACTCCTGCGCTACCGCGAGCAGCTCCGAGCCACCCGTGATGCCGGCCTCCACGAAGTCCACGAACTTCGGGCAGGCCGAGGTCGTCAGCGTGATCTGCGGGGCCGCTGCGAAGGCGTCGTCGTACGAGCGCGAGGTCGCGGTCGCCTGCGTACAGATCACACCCACCCGCCCGCTCTTGGTCGCCGCGACGGCCCTTCTGGCAGCGGGCAGGATGACCTCGGTGACCGGGATCGAGTACCGCTCCCGCGCGTCGCGCAGCACCGCCGCCGACGCGCTGTTGCACGCGATGACGAGCGACTTCACACCCAGGTCGACGAGGTGGTCGAGGCACTGCAGCGCATAGGCGCGGACCTCGGCGATGGGCCGTGGCCCGTACGGAGCGCGCGCCGTGTCACCCAGGTAGACGATGTCCTCGCCCGGCAGCTGGTCGAAGATCGAACGGGCGACCGTGAGGCCGCCGAAACCGGAGTCGAAGATGCCGATCGGCGCGTCACGGTCGATCGAGGTCACGGACGAGATCGTACGCGCTCTCCTCGGGCCTATCCCGACAGCCGAGCCTCAGCGGTTCGCCGGGTGCGCTGACGTAATCTGGCGATCGAGGAGGTCCCGATGTCCGAGTGGCAGAACCCACCCCGCAGCAACGGCTTCAGCGTCGACCCGGTGACCGCACCGCAGCTCCGACCGTCCGACGCCGACCGGACCTACGTCGAGTCGACCCTCCACGCCGCTCGCGCCGAGGGCCGCATCACCGAGACGGAGCTGGCTGAGCGCGTCGACCTTACGAGCTCGGCGACCACCCTCGGCGAGCTGCTCACCCTCATCGACGACGTCTCCGTACCGACGGTCGCGGGACCAGACTCCGCAAG
This sequence comes from Propionibacteriaceae bacterium, assembly GCA_043739465.1. Lineage (GTDB taxonomy): Bacteria > Actinomycetota > Actinomycetes > Propionibacteriales > Propionibacteriaceae > Fen-668. Next base: position 727 of record JAYUEA010000356.1, on the reverse strand, counting down.
GCTGCCGGTGGCGGCGACACCGACCCCTTTGCCCATGACCCGACCAGGTCCGCCCGACTTCCGCCGTGGGGCCCGCATCGCGATCCCGCGAGCGGTCGTCAGCTGGCTCGCGCTGGCCGTGCTGTTCAACGTCATCTGGGTCTTCACCTTGGGGATCAGCTCGAGCTTCCACGGGTACTACTGGCCCATCTGGCCGATGCTCGGCACAGCGATGCCGCTGATCGGCCTGCTCGTGTCGACGATCGGCGGTGGGCCTCAGCGCCCCAGGGACCCCGGGGCTCCGACCGACCTGCACTGACAGCCCGAACGGGAGCTGTGCTGGGCGTGAACCCGGTACGAGCCGATCGACCAGCCGTACGGCTACCGGGAGTGCGCGGCCGTGGACCTCGACGGCCTCCCGTGGGCTTTCATGACATCCATCGACTGAAACCGCCTGCTCGAGATCCCAGACACCACGATGTCCTGGTTATGGGCGCAGATTCTCACCAACGCCACGCCAACCGCCAGGTTGTCTGGGTTCTGCGGCCTCTGGAAGCGCTCAGAACCCGGGCAACGTGGCGGTTCGCGTCGGTGTCGGTCGAGACGGCCCTCATAACCCGGAGAGAGTGGTGGTTGGCCCGTACCTGGGGCGCATCTTGAGCTGTTGCCGAGCCCACGGCCCTTCGAGACGCCGATCGGCCATGCCGACAGGCTCCTGCGGGAACCGGATGTACGCATGGCTCCCCCG
>JAYUEA010000355.1:0-4672 GCA_043739465.1 Propionibacteriaceae bacterium | reverse complement strand
GATCGCCGGTGAACAGGACCCTCGGGCCGGGTACGAGCACGGCCAGGTCGCCCTGGGTGTGCCCGGCGCCGAAGTGGGCGATCTCCACGTGCACCCCGCCAAGGTCGCGCGCCGCCATGATCAGGATCGTGGTCGACGGCACAGCACGCTGCGTGCCGTCGTTCGTCAGCGACCTGATCAGCGACTCGTGCCCGATCGTCTCGATGTCGGCGAACGCTGCCAACCCGTACGCGTGGTCCCAGTGGTCGTGCGTGACGACGACGTGGCGCAGGGGGACGTCCGTGACCGCGGAGATCGACTGCCGCAGAAGCTGACCCTGCGCCGGGCTGGAACCGGCGTCCACGAGCAGCGCGGCGTCCGTGCCCACCACCAGGCCGCAGTTCACGCTCGCGGGCTCCAGCGTCGTCACGTACACGCCGTCGCGCACGGGTCGCCAGGTGATCGGTGTGAGCTGGTCCGCGGGATCCATACGGCATAACCTACCCAGGCAGCGGGCTAGACTTGGCACTCTCTGGTTGCGAGTGCCAAGCCGTGAGGAGGTGTGATGCTCGACGAACGCAAGCTCGCCGTGCTCCGGGCGGTCATCACCGACTACGTGGAGAATTCGGAGCCCGTCGGCTCGAAGGCCCTGGTCGAGCGCTACCACCTCGACGTCTCGCCGGCCACGATCCGCAACGACATGGCGACGCTGGAGGAGGAGGGCTACCTCACCCAGCCCCACACCTCAGCCGGGCGCATCCCCACCGACAAGGGCTATCGCCTCTTCGTGGACCGGTTGGCAACCGTGAAGCCGCTGTCGCCCGCCGAGAAGCGCGCGATCTCGACCTTCCTGGGCGGCGCCGCCGATCTCGACGACGTCGTCTCCCGCACTGTGCGGCTGCTCGCTCAGATCACCCAGCAGGTGGCCATCGTCCAGTACCCGATCGTGTCGACCGCGGTCATCCGCCACGTCGACGTCGTACGGCTGCACCACGACCGTGCCCTCGTCCTGCTCGTCACCTCGACCGGCCGCATCACCCAGGTGCAGTTCGACGTGCCGCCCGAGGCGCCCGACTCCGACCTCGACGCGGCCGCGCACACCGTCGCAGCCGCTGTGCGGGGGCTGACGCCCGCCGAGGCCGTACGGGCCGTGGCACGGCTGGCCCGCGTCTCCCCTCCCGACGGCGTCGTGGTCGCGATCGCCGACACGCTCACTGCGTTGCTCGCGGTCGACCCCACAACCCGGGTGGTCGTCGGTGGCGTGCAGAACGTCGCCCGGTTCGGCGACGACTTCCACGCGGCCATGGAGCCCGTGCTCGAGGCGCTGGAGGAGCAGGTCGTGCTGCTCCGGCTGCTCGGTGACGCGCGTGGCGACGTGACGGTGAGGATCGGCCACGAGAACGAGTACGCAGGGCTCCAGTCGACGTCGCTCGTGGCCAGCAGCTACGGGATCGCCGACGACGTCTGGGCCACCCTCGGGGTCGTCGGCCCCACCCGCATGAACTACCCCTCGACGATGGCGTCGGTGAGGGCCGTTGCCCGCTACGTTGGCCGTTTCCTGGCCGAAGGATGACTGACCTGTGACCGACTACTACGAGGTCTTGGGTGTGTCGCGCGACGCGACACCCGACGAGATCAAGAAGTCCTACCGCAAGCTCGCGATGCGCTACCACCCCGACGTGGCGTCCGAGCCGGACGCCGCCGAGCGCTTCAAGCAGATCGGTGAGGCCTACGAGGTGCTCAGCGACGGAGGCAAGCGCGACCTGTACGACCGCGGCGGCGACCCGATGGGCCGCGGAGGCATGGGTGGCGGCTTCGGCCCGATGGGCGGCATGGGTGGCTTCGGTGGCTCGTTCGACTTCACCAACCTGGTCGACGCGATGTTCGGCGGCGGCACATCGCGGGGCCCGCGGTCCCGGGTGCAGCGTGGCCAGGATGCGCTCGTACGGCTTCGGCTGACACTCGCCGAGGCCGCCTTCGGCATCACGGCGCCCCTGCAGGTCGACACCGCCGTGGTCTGCAGCACCTGCCACGGCTCGGGGTCGGCCGGCGGCGAGCCGATGACCTGCCGGACCTGCCAGGGTCACGGCGACATCACCTCGGTACAGCGCTCGTTCATCGGCGACATCCGTACGTCCCAGCCCTGCCCGACCTGCCGCGGCTACGGCACGACCATCCCCAACCCGTGTGGCGAGTGCTCCGGTGAGGGGCGCGTCCGCGCCAGCCGCACCATCAACGTGAAGATCCCCGCGGGCGTCTCGACCGGCAACCGGATCCACCTCGAGGCGCAGGGCGAGGTCGGCCCAGCCGGTGGCCCTGCCGGCGACCTGTACGTAGAGCTCGCCGTCACCGAGCACGAGACCTTCACCCGCAAGGGAGACGACCTTGAACTGGTCGTGCGGCTGCCGATGACGGCCGCCGCCCTCGGCACGGCGGTCACGCTCGCGACCCTGGAGGCCGAGCGGGACGACAAGCCGATCGAGGACCACTCGGTCGTCGTCGACGTGCCCCCGGGCACCCAGTCGGGCACGCGGATCAGCATCACCGGCAAGGGCATCCCGCGCCTGCGTGGGTCCGGCCGCGGCGACATGGGCGTCACCGTGATGGTCCAGACGCCGACCAAGGTCGACGACGACCAGCGTGAGCTGCTGCGTCAGCTCGCCGAGCTGCGAGACGAGACCGCGCCCCAGGCGCACCTCCACCGAGCAGGGTCCAAGGGCGGCCTCATCAGCTGGCTCAAAGAGACGTTCAGCGGGTGAGCGACGGCTTCTTCATCGCCCCCCTCGGCGACCTGGTGGCAGTCGGCTCCGTGGTGACGCTCGACGGCCCTGAGGGTCGCCATGCGGCCGTCGTGCGGCGCATCGGCGTGGGCGAGACTGTGACCGTGACGAACGGCGAGGGTCGTGGCGTGCGTGGTCCGGTCGTCGCCGTGCGCAAGGACGGTCTCGACCTGACCGTCGCCGAACTGCTGGTGGCCCAGCCGTCGGCTCCTCGCATCGTGTGCGTACAGGCTCTTCCCAAGAACGACCGCGCCGAGCAGGCGGTCGACCTGTTGACCGAGCTGGGGGTAGACGAGATCGTACCGTGGCAGTCGTCGCGGTCGATCGTGCGCTGGACCGGGGACCGCGGCGACGCGGCACGGGCCAAGTGGCAGGCGGTGGCCCGCGAGGCCTCCAAGCAGTCGCGCAGGCTCACCGTGCCGGAGATCTCGCCGGTGGCGTCGACCTCGCAGGTCGCGGCCCTGCTGGCCGCCGCCCCTGCCGCGTACGTCCTTCACGAGAGCGCGTCCGTACATGTCTCCACGACTCGGCCGCCGCGCACCGAGATCGTCCTCGTCGTCGGCCCTGAGGGTGGCATCTCGCCCGACGAGATGACGAGGTTCGTGGCTGCGGGCGCTCACCCGATCCTCATCGCCGACACCGTGCTGCGCACCGTGACGGCCGGGGCGGTGGCGGTCGCCCAGCTGCGTCTGCTGGCCGAGCTCGAGCTGAGCTGAGCCGGTGACGTTCTCGTACGAGGTCGGCGCGCGCATCGACGGCTCCCTCGGTCGGACGGGCGTCATCACGACTCCCCACGGCCAGATCCGTACGCCCGCCTTCGTCGTCGTCGGCACCAAGGCGACCGTGAAGGCCGTCCTGCCCGAGTCGGTGGCCGACCTGGGCGCGCAGGCCGTCCTCGCCAACGCGTACCACCTCTTCCTGCAGCCCGGCTCTGACATCGTCGACGCCGCGGGCGGCCTCGGGCGGTTCATGAGCTGGCCTGGCCCGACGTTCACTGACTCCGGCGGCTTCCAGGTGATGAGCCTCGGCGTGGGCTTCAAGAAAGTGCTGGCCATGGACACGGCAGTGCCCGACGACGAGGTCATCGCAGACGGCTCCTCGCGCCTCGCGAAGGTCGATGACGACGGGGTCACGTTCACGTCCTTCCTCAACGGCGACACCCATCGGTTCACGCCGGAGGTGAGCATGCGGATCCAGCACGAGCTGGGCGCCGACATCATGTTCGCGTTCGACGAGCTGACGACGCTGATGAACACCCGCGAGTACCAGGAGCAGTCGGTGCAGCGCACGCACGCCTGGGCGCGTCGCTGCCTCGCCGAGCACCGGCGCCTGACCGAGGAGCGTGCGCACCGCCCGTACCAGGCCCTGTTCGGCGTCGTACAGGGTGCTCAGTACGAGGACCTGCGGCGCCAGGCGGCCACAGGCCTTGCAGCGCTCGACGTCGACGGGCAGCGCTTCGACGGGTACGGGATCGGCGGTGCGCTCGAGAAGGAGAACCTCGGCACGATCGTCGGCTGGGTGTCGGAGTCGCTGCCCGAGGACAAACCGCGCCACCTGCTTGGCATCTCCGAGCCCGAGGACGTGTTCGCCGGTGTCGCCGCCGGCGCGGACACGTTCGACTGCGTCAACCCCTCACGGGTGGCGCGCAACGCCGCCATCTACACGCACCGCGGCCGCTACAACGTGAACATGGCCCCGTACAGACGCGACTTCACGCCGCTCGAGGAAGGGTGCGGCTGCTACACGTGCACGCACTACACCAGGGCCTACCTGCACCACCTGTTCAAGGCGAAGGAGATGCTCGCGTCGACGTTGGCCACGATCCACAACGAGTGGTTCACCGTGAAGCTCCTCGACGACATCCGCGACAGCATCGCCCAAGGCAGGTTCGCCGAGCTCCGGCGTGACTGGCT
>JAYUEA010000354.1:0-4686 GCA_043739465.1 Propionibacteriaceae bacterium | reverse complement strand
GCCGCCGGCACTCTCACCTCGTCGATCTTCATCATCGCCGCCAACTCCTGGATGCAGAATCCGGTGGGCGCGACCTACAAGAACGGCCGGGCTGAGCTCGTCGACTTCGGCGCAGTGCTGACCAACCCGATCTTCCTCACACAGTGGCCGCACACGGTCATCGCCGCCTTCATGGTGGCCGGTGGCTTCATCGCGGGCATCGCCGGCTGGCACCTCGCCAAGCTCGGCAAGGAGAAGAGCCCGAAGGAGGGCGACGTCCTCGCCTTCCGTACGGCCACGAAGTTCGGGGCCATCGTCCTTCTCGTCGCCGGCCTGCTGATCGTCATCTCCGGTGACCTGCTGGGCAAGCAGATGACCCAGGTGCAGCCGATGAAGATGGCTGCCGCCGAGGCGCTGTACACGACTGAGAAGAACGCCGCCTTCTCGATCCTCACCATCGGCTCGCTGGACGGTTCGAAGGAGGTCTGGTCACTCAAGATCCCAGGCCTGACGAGCGTCCTGGCCGGCAAGGAGACCGTGCAGGGCATCAACGACATCAAGGCCGCCTACGCCAAGAACGGCTACTCGCAGTCCGACGGCAGCACGAGCGTCCTCCAGAAGGAGTTCGCGGACAAGCTGAAGGCCATGAATGTGGACCCGACGCCGAACATCGCCGTGAGCTACTGGACGTTCCGCATCATGATGGGCCTCGGCTTCCTGGCGATGATCATCGGCGCGTACATGTTGTGGGCCACCCGCAAGGGCGCTACACCGAAGGCCGGCAAGCTGTGGACGGCCATGATGTACGGCCTGCCGCTGCTGCCGCTGTTCGCGAACTCGTTCGGCTGGACCTTCACCGAGATGGGCCGTCAGCCATGGATCGTGGCCGGCGTCCTGCCGACCGCCCTCGCGGTCTCACCTACGGTGAGCGTCGGCGAGGTCTGGTTCACGATGATCGTCTACACCCTGGTGTATGGGGTGCTGGCCGTCATCGAGCTCGGGCTGCTGTTCACCTACATCAAGAAGGGTCTGCCGGATGTGGCCCCCGTCGAGCAGATCGTGGACGAGGACGCCCCCTTGTCCTTCGCGTACTGAGAAGGGGAGTGAACTGACATGACTTTGCTCGATGTGACTCCCACCGCGCTCCAGGTCCTCTGGTTGATCCTGATCGCTGTGCTGTGGATCGGATACCTCGTCCTTGATGGCTTCGACTACGGCGTCGCGATGCTGCTGCCGTTCGTCGGCAAGAACGACAAGGAACGCCGTGTCCTCGTCAACACCATCGGCCCCGTCTGGGACGGGAACGAGGTGTGGTTGCTGACCGCCGGTGGCGCGATGTTCGCCGCCTTCTCCGGGTGGTACGCGACGTTGTTCAGCGCCCTGTACCTGCCGCTGTTCCTCATCCTGGTGGGCCTCATCCTCCGCGGTGTCGCCTTCGAGTACCGGGGCAAGCGGCCGGAGTGGACCTGGCGCAACCGCTGGGACTGGGCGGCCGCCATCGGTTCGCTGCTGCCGCCGCTCGTCTTCGGCGTCGGCTTCGCGAACTTCCTTCTCGGTCTGCCGTTGAAGAACCAGGCAGTCCTTGGTGGCACCACGACGGCGCCGCTGTTCAACGGGACGTTCCTGGGGCTGTTCTCCGTGTACGGCCTCATCGGCGGCATCACCTTCGTCCTGGTGTTCCTGACGCACGGCGCGATCTACGCCGCGCTGAAGACCAAGGGCGAGATCAGCGGCCGGCTCAAGAAGCTGGCCGTCAAGCTCGGCCTGATCACTGCCATCCCGGCGGTGGTGTTCGTGATCTGGGGCAACCTGCTCCCGAAGCTCCCCGGCCAGCTCGACAGCCTCCGTGCAGTCGCCTGGGTCGCCGGTCTGCTCGGTCTGGTGCTCTTCGTCGCTGCGGTCTTCTTCGTCTGGAAGGGTCGTGAAGGCATCGCCTTCATCCTGACCGGCGCGACGATCGCGATGGTCGCCGTGATGATCTTCGCCCAGCTCTTCCCGGGTCTGGGCTTCGACAACACCGGCCTCAAGGTGGCCCTCGACATCACCACGGCTTCGTCCTCTCCGACGACGCTGACCCTGATGACGGTGGCCGCGGCGATCCTGGTCCCGATCATCCTGCTCTACCAGATCTGGGCGTACTGGGTATTCCGTCGTCGTCTGGGTGTCGAGAACATCCCGGACGACGCTGAGACCCCGGTGGTCGTCGGCGGCTGATGCCGCAGCGACGCGCAAGGGGACCAGTAGATCCCCGACTTCTGTCGCGCGCCCGCGCCACGAGGTTCTTCCTCGGCGCGGGCATCGCGGCAGGAACCGCAACAGCCATGCTGGTCGTGTACCAGGCATGGCTGTTGGCACGTTCGATCTCGTCCGTTGTCGCGACCCGTACGCTCGCCGGCCTGGGCGGCACTCTCGTCCTGCTCGGCCTCGTCCTGGCCGGCCGCGCGGCACTGACCTGGGTGACCACCTGGCTCGCACACCGCAGCGCCGCGGCCGTGAAGTCGCAGCTGCGCCACGACATCATGGCAGCCACCCTGGAGTCGCCGGGCGCGACGCCGTCCGCCTCCCTCGTCACGCTCATGACCCAGGGGCTCGACGGCCTCGACGGCTACTTCTCCAAGTACCTCCCGCAGCTCGTGCTCGCGGTGACGGTGCCGCTGGTCGTCGGCGCGGCGATCCTGTTCGCCGACTGGCAGGCGGCGGCGATCATCGCCGTGACCGTACCTCTCATCCCTTTGTTCATGGCGATGGTCGGCTGGACGACCCAAGCGCGTGTACGACGCCGCTACCGCTACCAGACGCGCCTCGCGCGCCACTTCGCCGACCTCGTCGCCGGCCTGCCCACGCTGCAGGTGTTCGGACGCGCGAAGGCGCAGGCGGAGGGCTTGCGGCGCACTGAGGAGGCCAACCGCACCGAGACCATGGCCACGCTGCGGATCTCGTTCCTGAGCGCGCTCGTGCTCGAGCTGCTGTCGACGCTGTCGGTCGCCATCGTCGCCCTGACCGTCGGCACGCGGCTGGTCTACTCCGGCATCGACTTCCGTACTGCGCTGTTCGTGCTCATCCTCGCTCCCGAGGTCTACCTGCCTGTACGTCAGGTCGGCGTCCACTACCACGACTCCGCCGACGGGGTCGCGGCCGCGGAGGCGGCGTTCTTCGAGATCGACCGTGCTCGTCTCGAAAACCGGGTCCCGCAGGAGCCCGTGGCCGAAGGCCGCCGGCGTCTCGAAGGGCCCATCGTCATCGACGGCCTGACCCACTCGTACGGTGACGTCGTGGCGCTGCCCGCCACCTCGTTCACGCTGGCGCGCGGCGAGGTGGTCGCGCTCAGCGGCCCGAGTGGCGGCGGCAAGTCGACGCTGCTGTCCGCGCTGCTGGGCTTCCTCACGCCCACCGGCGGGTCGGTCACCATCGACGGAGTGAGCGCGGCCGAGGCGCCGGGCCGGGAGTGGCGCCGGCGGTTCGCGTACGTCCCTCAGACTCCGGGACTCATCGCGGGAACAGTGGCCGACAACGTACGGCTCGCGGATCCCGACGCCACCGATGAACAGGTACGGGACGTGCTGGCGGCTGCCGGGGCCTCGGACCTCGAGCTGTCGCACCCGGTCGGGGACGAGGCGGAGGGCGTGTCCGCAGGCGAGCGCCGGCGCGTCGGGATCGCCCGGGCGCTGCTGCGCATCCGCCGCGGAGCCGACGTGCTCATCCTCGACGAGCCGACCGCCGGGCTGGACGCCGACGCCGAGGCCGTCGTCGTGGAGAGCGTGCGCGCCTCGGGCGCCTCAGCCATCGTCGTATCGCACCGTCCGGCGGTGCTCGCGGCCGCCGACCGCGTCGTACAGGTCGGGCAGGCGTCATGAGGTCCGGCTGGCAGAGGCTGGTGCTCGACCTCGTACGCGCCGTCCCACGAGGTCGTTGGCTGCTGGCCGCCGCGATCACTCTCGCCGCTGCGGCGAGCGCCGCGTCGATCGCGCTGCTCGGCGTCTCCGCCTGGCTGATCTCGAAGGCCGCCGAGCACCCCGGGTTCCTCGAGCTCAGCGTCGCCGCGGTGGGTGTGCGGTTCTTCGGCATCTCGCGCGGCGCCTTCCGCTACACCGAGCGGCTGGTCGGCCACGACCTGGCGCTCCGGATGCAGTCGGCGCTCAGGCTCCGCACGTACACGTCGCTGGGCCGTACGACCCTGCTCGGCCGCCGGCACGGCGACGTGCTGGTACGGGTCGTGGCGGATGTCGAGGCCGTACAGGACGTCGTCGTCCGCGTGGTCCTGCCGTTCGCGTCGGCGGTCGTGGTGATGGCCGGCACTTTCGTGATCCTGGCACGGTTCTCGCCTAGCAGCGCGGCCGTGCTGCTGGCGACGGCGATCGTGGCGGGGCTCGTCCTGCCGTGGTGGGCGCAGGCCGTCTCGCGCGCCGCCGACTCGGCGGCCGTGCCGCTGCGCGGCGAGCTGGCCAACCAGGTGCGGGAGACGTCGTTGACGGCGGTCGACCTGGTCGCGTACGACGCCGACGTGGCCGCGCTGGCAAGGATCGATGCGCTCGATGCGGAGCTGAGGGCTGTCGAGCGGCGGGCCACGGTGGTCCGGGCGTTCGCATCGGCGGGCCAGGTGCTGGCGGCTGGCACCGCTGTGATCGCCGCACTCTGGATCGGCGGGCAGGCCGTGGTGTCGGGCGACATCGCGCCCCGCCTGCTGGCGGTGCTGGTGCTCACGCCGCT
>JAYUEA010000353.1:0-4686 GCA_043739465.1 Propionibacteriaceae bacterium | reverse complement strand
CTCGTACGTCGATCGGCCTGGCCAGGTTCTGCAGCACCCAGCGGGTCCCGCGCTCGACAAGGTGACGCATGGCGACACGCAGCGTGACGAACGTCTCGGCGTCGAGCGGCTGCCGCACCAGGCCCACCTCGAGCGCGCCGGCGTGGAAGATCGACCGGGCGGCCAGCTGGGCACGGACGATGTCCGCCGCGACGGCTCCCGTGTCCGAGGACAAGCGGTGGTACGAGGAGATCCCCTGGCTGTTGACGAACCTGTTCACGGCCACGGTGGTGACGATCTCTCGGCGCAGCGGGTGCCCGGCCATGAGGTCGCCGAGCTGTTCGCGCAGCTGCTTGGGGAAGTACTGGACGAGGCGGTCGGACAGGTACGGGTCGTCCGGCAGGTCGCCGGCCAGGACGGCGTCGGCCAGGCAGATCTTGGTCCAGGCCAGCAACGTCGCCAGCTCGGGGCTGCACAGGCCCTCACCAGCGCTGATCCGGCGCATCATCTCCGCTGTCGACGGCAGCGCCTCGAGGGGTCGGCTCACGTACCCGTCGTCGCACAGCACGCGCATCCAGTCCTCGTGGATCGCCGCGAACCGGCTCGCCTGGTGGCGCGCCATGGCGAGAGCGAGGTTCTGGTCGACGTTGTGGGCGAGCACCAGCGACGCGACGTCGTCGGTCATCTGGGGCAGGAGAGCGTCGCGCTCGTCAGGGGTCAACCGTCCCCGCGCCTGGGCGGCCGCGAGCAGGATCTTGATGTTTACCTCGTGGTCGCTGGTGTCGACGCCTGCTGAGTTGTCGATGAAGTCGGTGTTGATGCGGCCGCCCGCCCGTGAGTACTCGATGCGCGCCGCCTGGGTCCACCCGAGGTTGCCGCCCTCGCCCGCGCACCGCGCCCGTACCTGCACCGCGTCGACCCGTACGGCATCGTTCGCCCGGTCCCCCGCGTCGGCGTGGGACTCGTTGGTCGCCTTCAGGTACGTGCCGATGCCGCCGTTCCAGAGCAGGTCGACCGGCGCCTGCAGGATCGCATGGATGTAGTCGGCCGGCGCCAGGGACCTCACGAGATCGCCGAGCCCCAGCGCGCGCCGGGCCTGCGGCGTCACCGTGATGGCCTTGACGGTGCGCGCGTAGACGCCACCGCCCGTCGAGATCAGGGACGCGTCGTAGTCGGCCCACGACGAGCGCGCCAGCCCGTACAGGCGCTGCCGTTCGGCGAAGCTCTTCTCCGGATCGGGGTCGGGGTCGATGAACACGTGCCGGTGGTCGAAGGCGGCGACCAGCCGCGTGTGGTGGCTGAGCAGCATCCCGTTGCCGAACACGTCGCCCGACATGTCGCCGATCCCGACGCACGTGAAGTCCTCGCTCTGGCAGTCGACGCCCAGCTCCAGGAAGTGCCGCTTCACCGACTCCCACGCGCCGCGCGCGGTGATGCCCATGGCCTTGTGGTCGTAGCCCTTGGTCCCGCCCGACGCGAACGCGTCGCCGAGCCAGAAGCCACGCGCCAGGGAGATCTCGTTGGCGAGGTCGGAGAACGTCGCGGTGCCCTTGTCCGCGGCCACGACTAGGTACGGGTCGTCGTCGTCGTGCCTCACGACGCCCGCCGGTCCGACGACGGCGCCGTCGACGATCGTGTCCGTGACCGAGAGCAGGGCGGTGACGAAGATCCGGTACGCCTGCTGCCCCTCGGCCAGCCACGCCGTGCGGTCCACCGCCGGGTCGGGCAGCCGCCGTGCGACGAACCCGCCCTTCGCGCCGACGGGCACAATGACGGTGTTCTTGACCATCTGCGCCTTGACCAGCCCGAGAACCTCGGTGCGGAAGTCCTCCGCGCGGTCCGACCAGCGCAGCCCGCCGCGAGCCACGCGACCGAAGCGAAGGTGTACGCCCTCGACCCGGGGCGAGTAGACCCAGATCTCGAACGCAGGACGGGGCTCCGGCAGCAGCGTCAGGCTGCGGGGCAGCAGCTTGAAGGCCACCGCGGCATCCCCGAGGTCGGTGTAGGCGTTGGTACGTACGATCGCGCGCTCCAGGGCCACGAAGGCCCGGATGATGCGGTCCTGGTCGAGGCTGGAGACGTTGTCCAGCCCGGCCTCGATCGCGGCCAGCTGCTCCTCAGCGGCCGCCCTGCAGTCCGCCGCCGCCGTCGCCAGCCGCGGGTCGTGCGCGGCGCGAAAGGCCGAGACCAGCTGCGAGGAGATCACGGGGTTGGCGAGCAGTGCGCCGGCGATGTACGCGTAGGAGTACGCCATGCCGCCCTGCTTGAGGTAGCGCTCCATCGCGCGCAGGAGGCCCACCTCGTCCCAGGCGAGGCCGGCGACGGTGACGAGCGCGTTCATGGGACCGACGTCCAGGCGCCCGGAGCTGGACGCCTGGAACGCCTCGATGAACCGCTGGCGGTCAGCAGTGGTCCACGCGCTGCCGCTGGAGCGCAGGCCGAACTCGTACACCCACGCCGGCTCGTCGCGCAGCGCGATCTCGAACGGCCACTCGTCGATGACCGAGACGCCGAGGTGCTCGAGGTGCGGGAGCACGTCCGGCAGCGCGATCCGGGCCCGTCTGTACAGGCGCAGACGCAGGTCGGCGGCATCGTCGGGGCCGGTGTCGACGACGAGCGCGCGCATCTGGTCCGGGCCGGTGAGCGCGTTCAACGCCTCCAGGTCGACGACCCCCTGCGCGGGGGTGAACATCTCCTTGTACGAGTCGGGGAAGTCGACGCCGCGCTGCTCGCTCGGCCAGTCGTACACGGCGTCGATGAAACGCTCGTCCCAGGTGCGGGTCGCCTCGGTGAGCTCCTCCTCCAGCGCCGCGAGGTCGACGTCGCCGGACGCGTCCTCGTTCAGCCGCACCATCACGTCCAGACGGGCGATCACGGATTCGGTGACCAACGCCTGGTGCTCGACGGCGACCCCGCCGAAGCGCGCGCGCAGGATCTCGCCGAAGCGCTCGACGACATCGGTCGTGTACCGGTCGCGCGGCAGGTACACCAGGCAGTTCACGAACCGGCGCCACGGATCGCGGTGGCTGAAGACGCGCACCTGACGGCGCTCACCGATCGTCGCGACGCGCTCGACGATCGGGTACAGCTCGTCGACCCCCGCGTGGAACAGCTCGTCGCGCGGGTAGGTGTTCAGCGTGGCGAGCAGCGCCTTGTAGCCGTGGCTGTCCGAGGCGTACCCCGAGCGATGCAGGATCTCAGCGGCCTTGCCGACCAGGATCGGGATCCGCGTCACGGGCTCGGTGTAGGCGGGCGACGACAGCACACCGACGAACCGGCGCTCCCCGACGATCGCTCCGGTCTCGTCGAGGACCCGCACCCCCACGTAGTCGCGGTAGCCCGGGCGGTGGACCCGAGACCGTACAGAGTCCTTCGTGAACACGATGACGCCGGTGTCGGTCGGGTTCGGCAGCGCGTCGAACCGGATCCCTGAGCCTGTCGAGATCCCTGAGCCTGTCGAAGGGTCCGTCCGATCGCGCAGCAACCCCAGAGCGGTGTCCGGCACGGCGACGTACCGGCCTTGGGAGTACACGTACTCCTGGTAACCCAGCAGCGTGAAGTTGTCGTCGCGGAGCCAGCGCAGCAGCTCGCGGGCGGCATCGCGGTCGTCGGATGAGGCGTCGTAAGGAGTCGTGCCCAGCAGGTCCACGGCGTTCGTCAGCTCGTGACGCATGGCCTTCCAGTCGCCGGTCACAGCGAGGACCTCGCCGAGCACCTCCGTCACGCCGTCGGCGAGAGCCCCGGCGGCATCGGCGGCGGCCACCCCGAGAGGCGGGTACACGGCGAAGGTCATCCAGGACTCACCGACGGTTCCCAGGTCACGTCCGACGACCTCCCGCAGCGCTCCGGCGTCGTCCCGAGCCACCCTGAGCTGGGGATGGAAGACGTGGCGGATCGACCAGTCCTGCCGGGTGATCTCCATCGTCACCGAGTCGACGAGGAAGGGCCGGTCGTCGGTGACGATCTGCAGCAGCGTGCACCCGGCGAGGTGCCAGAGGTCGTCGGCGTCAGGCGTGTCCACGACGACGCACTGGGTGCCGGGCGCGCGGCTGGCAGCGACCTGTACGTGTGCGTCGATGATCGCCGCGAGGCTCGCGGACCCGATGTCGGCCAGGTCGTCGACGTGCTGGTGGTCGAGGTACCTGGCGACCAGTACGTCCGGCGCCCCCACCTGCGCGATGGTTGCCTGCCCCAGCCCGTGGGCCACCTCGTCGATCAGCTGCACCATCGCCACGTGTCGAGCATCCGCCTCGGACATGAACCCCTCCCACGGGGACAGCGCCACTGCCGTCCTCCATGTCACGATAACCGCATCCGGTCCGACACAATGGACGGCATGCAGCTCACCGCCCAGCAGGATTTCGCCGCCGGACCCGACGAGGTCGCCGCCATGCTCACCGACCGTACGTTCCTGGAGAACGCGTGCGTCGCCTCCGAGGCGATCAAGCACTCGGTCGCCGTCGACGGCACCCACACGACGGTCTCGCGCACCCTCAAGGCCCCGTCCGCAGCCTCCAAGTTCACGGGCGAGACGATCACCATCGTCGAGGATCTGCGCTGGTCTGCAGCGGCTCACGACGGATCCCGTACGGCCGCGTTGAACCTCACCGTGCCCGGCCTGCCCGTCGAGATGATCGGCACCGTACGGCTCGCGGCCGGCGGCCGTGGCACGCGCGTCGACTACGCAGGAGACCTCACGGTCAACAT
>JAYUEA010000352.1:0-1501 GCA_043739465.1 Propionibacteriaceae bacterium | reverse complement strand
CGCCGCTGCCGCAGCGCTCCGCCCCGGTGGCGTACTCGCGTTCACTGTCGAGTTGCTGGACAGCGAGCCGGGTGACGGGGCAGACGATCGGCCCGTTGACTGGTCCCTCGCCCTCACCGGCCGCTACGCGCACGCGCCCCGGTACGTCGCGGCCGCGATGACCGCGTTCGACGACGTCGCGATCGAACGGTGCGAGCTGCGTACCGAAGCCGGCCGCCCCGTCGCCGGCCTGCTCGTCGTCGCGACGACGCCGAGAACTCCTTGAAGTCCTCCTCGGTGATGATCACCATGATCGAACCCTGTCGAGGGTCGCCGCTACCGTACGTCCGTGCTCACTCATGTGGTCTGGGACTGGAACGGCACCCTCTTCGACGACGTGGACTGCTGCGTCGCCGTGGCCAACCAGCTGCTGCGCGAGTTCGGCCTTCGCCAGCTCGACGGCGTCGCCGGCTACCACGCGAAGTTCCGTTTCCCGATCGTCGACTACTACCGTGACCTAGGCTTCGACACCTCGAAAACCGGCAACTTCCACGCGGCCGCCGTCCGCTACATCGAGCTCTACACCGCCGCCTCGAGCGCATGCGGGCTCCACGACGGGGCCATGGCGACGATGACCGCGCTGCGCCATGCAGGTGTACGGCAGGTGCTGATCTCCGCCTCGCAGCGCGACAACCTGGCCGCACAGCTCGCACCGTTCGCCCTCGAGGACCTGCTGGACGGCGTGCACGGGATCGACGACATCTACGCGGCGTCGAAGGAAAGCATCGCCCGCGGCTGGCTCGAGACCGAAGGTCTCTCGGCCGACAAGGTGCTGTTCGTCGGTGACTCCGAGCACGACTTCGAGATCGCACGGGCGATGGGCGCACGCTGCGTGCTGTACAGCGGTGGCCACCACTCCCGTACGCACCTCGAGTCGCTCGGCGCGCCTGTCATCGACGACCTGCGCCAGGTGCCGGGTCTGGTCGCCGCCGGGTGAGGATCACGCGGGCCTCGACACCTCACAGGTGTCCGAGAAGCCGGCGGGGAGGATGCCCACCCCGCGGATCAGCCGCGCCCAGGCGTTGACCTGCGCGACCGTCGTCGCGAGCACCACGACCTCGCGGGGCGAGAAGGTCGCCGTGACCTCGCCCAGGATCGCGTCCGGCTCTACGGGCGTCGCCGACAGCACCGCCGCGTAGCGCGCGGCGAGCCGTTCCAGCGGAGTCACCGTCTCCGGCCACGACGGGTCGTCTCCCCCGGCCAGCCGCGCCAGCGCCCGTACCTCGTCGTCGTTGAGCCTGTTCCGCTCCCTCCCCATCCCGTTGAGGTCGATGCAGAACGGGCAGGAGGCAGTGAGAGAGGCGACCAGGCGGACCACCTGCAGCAGCCGGGCGTCGAGCCGACCGTCCCGATGGGCGACGAGCGCCTCCATCACGCCGAACCCGATCGCGGCCTTCGGGTACCAGGTCAGCAGCCGTGCCGGCTCGAGTCGCTTGCCGACGGTGCGCTCCGAGATCGCCAC
>JAYUEA010000351.1:0-1503 GCA_043739465.1 Propionibacteriaceae bacterium | reverse complement strand
TTGGCGTAGACCATCTCGGTGGAGGCGTGGTCCTGGGCGAAGAAGGTCAGCACCGAGCGGGTGCGTTGGGAGCGTGAGACGACGTAGTGCTCCTCGAGGGGGACCTGTTCGCCGTGGTGGCGGATGGTGTGGAAGTCCAGGTTGAACCCGCCCTGTCCGTCGTAGAGCCCGACCTGGCGGCATTGCCGGCCCAGTCCTTCGAGCAGCGTGAGGTTGCTGGCGCGCCGGACCCGGTAGGAGTAGCTGGTGAGGTGGGTGGCCTTGGGGAGGGCGGCCAGGCCCAGCGCGAGGCCGAGCCCTGGGTCGGCGCCGAGCGGGAAGGCGTTGGCGGCCCGGCCACGCCGGCTGCACTTGAGCATCAGCAACGAGGCCAGGGAGTGGAACGAGCTGAGCACCTTGGTGCCGGGGTAGTTGGCCGTGCCGATGAGCTGATCGAGGCCGAGTTCGACCATCGCCGGGAGCAGCAGGTACAGCCCGGCGTGGTCGCAGTCGTAGCGGGCACCGGTGGGCCAGTCACTGATGGCCTTGGCCTTGACCGGCTCCAGTCGCGGCGCAGGGCCGTCGGGTCGGCGGCGTTCCAGCCTTTCTAGGCCCTCGGACTTCAAGATCGCCCAGACCGTCTGGGCCGAGACCGCGTCTCCTTGCGCGGTGAGCGCGTGGGCGATCTCGGTCACCGAGCGGTCGGCGGCGCGCAGCACCAGGACCCGGTCCCGGATGGTGTGGGTCTTGCGTGGCCCCTTCGGGCCGGGCTTGGAGGAGCGGAAGAAGCTGGTCCGGCCGGCGCGTAGCTCGGCGGCGAGCTGGTGCACGGTCGCGGGTGAGTAACCGAACCGGGCCCCGACGCTCTCGGCGCTGGCGTCCTCGAGGAAGTAGCAGCGCAGCGCCTCATAGCGGCGTTGGACCGCCTCGGCGGGTTCCAGGAAGTACTCGCCGCCGGTTCGCATACCTCAAGTGGTCTTTCTGAACGACATGTGCTGATCGTAGAGTCAAATCTGGTCGCGAAGCGGGACCGACACTCCCGCGCACGGGCATGACCCTTGTCAATCAGGGGGGTGTGACTGAAGGCTTCCGCTAGGGCTACCAGCCGCCGCCGACGACCACTGCGGGACCACCCCCCACCGTGGTTAAGAAAGTTCACCTATAGCGGGCCTCTGGTCGCCACCAGAACCCCTTGATAGCAAGGGTTCTGGCGCCAGGGCCGCCACGCGGCGGCCTACTGGCCACAGCCGCCGAGGATCGAGGTTAGATGGCGCCGCACCGGGCGCGGTGTTCGCCGCCGTGGAGGCTGGCGCGTTGGGGCCGCTGCCGGCGACGCCGTTCGTGTTGGCGACCTGGTCGGCAGGCAAGGTCGGACCTGACATCCACATCAAGGTCGGCCCCGCCTTGTACTCGGTGCCCTGGCGGCTGATCGGCCAGCAGGTCCACGCCCGCTCGACGGCGACCATGGTCCAACTCGTCCACGAAGGCGCCGTCGTGGCCACCCACGTGCGACGCGAGCGGGGC
>JAYUEA010000350.1:0-4693 GCA_043739465.1 Propionibacteriaceae bacterium | reverse complement strand
TCGGCGTGATCGGCGGGTTCGGCGCGGCCGCGTACGGGATCGGCGCGGTCCTGAGGCTACGTACGGAGGAGTCGTCGGGGCACCTGGAGTCGGTACTCGCGACCCGGGTCACCCGACTGCGGTTCTTCTGGTCCCACACGATCATCGCTTTCGGCGGCACCACGGCCCTGATGGCCGCCATGGGCGTCGTCATGGCCGCTTCGCACACGTCGGGCTCGTCTGGCTTCTGGCGCGAGGCCAGCCCGGCGCTGGCTCACCTACCGGCGGTCTGGGTGATGATCGCGGCGGCGCTCGTGGTGGTGGCATGGCTGCCGCGGATCGACTGGCTCGGCTGGGCCCTCCTCGCCGGCGTCGTGTTCCTCGGCGAGCTCGGCCCACTCATGAACCTGCCGAGCTGGATGCAGAAGATCTCGCCTTTCGCTCACACCCCGAAGATCCCGGTCGAGGCGATGAACTGGACGCCCGAACTGATCCTGACCGCGATCACAGCCGCACTCGTCGCGGTGGCAGTCGTCGGCTACCGCCGTCGAGGGATGCCGGTGACCTGACCCTTCGACAGGCTCAGGGGCCGGGTCAGCCGACGATCTCCCACGTGACGGTGATGGCGCCGGTGCCGAGGGAGGCGATCTGGCTGAAGGCGCCGCGGGCGAGGTCGAGGCAGCGGCCGGTCACGTACGGGCCGCGGTCGTTGATCCGCACGACGACCGACTGGCCTGACGCCACGTTCGTCACCTTCACCCTGGTGTTGAAGGGCAGCGTCTTGTGGGCGGCGGTGATGCCGTCGGGGTTGAAAGCCTCGCCGTTGGCGGTGCGGGCGCCGGACGCGTACCAGGACGCGCCGCACGTGTTACCCGTAGCCGGTGTGGTGACGGTCGGGCTTGCTGTGGTGGCGGCCTTCGTGCCGACGACGGTCACCTGGGCCTGGGCCTGCTTCGTGAGCACGGAGCTCACGCGAACCTCGGCCGCGACCTGCCCGTCGCGGACGGTCTGGTTCCAGGTCTCGCTGGCCTCACCGTTGACGCCGGGGGTCTTCACCGTGGTGGTGCCCTTGGCGAGGGTGGCGTCCTGGGTGGTGGTGGTCGTGTACGGGACGGCGACGGTCTTGGTGACCGTACGGCTCGTGACGCGGACCACGGTGATCGCGGTGCCCTCGGCGATCGGCGCAGACAGTGCAGGGGTGACCTCGTCGGTGGCGCCGAGTGTGACGCCGCCGCTGGTGAGGGCCTCGGCAACCGTGCCAGATGCAGAGACCGGGGAGGTCTTGCCGTCGGCGGTCACGGTGACCTTGTGAGGCGAGCTGACGTCGAACGCGAGCCCTTCACGGCTGATCGTCGTGGAGCGGGAGGTGGAGACCAGAGCGCTCTCATCGACGCCGAACAGGCCCAGTGCCTCCTCCACGGTGGTGGCGGTGGTCCAGATCGTCGTCTGCTTGCCGTCGATGCTCACGGTGACGGGCCTGCCGTAGCGCACCGAGATCTGAGAGCCGTTCGCGATCTTCGAGCTCAGGGACGGGGCGACTGTGTCGTGCTCGCCTACGTCGATGTGCTTCGTGGCGAGGGCCTGGCCGACGGTCGAGGCGTACGTCCGCAGCGTGATCTGTTGCCCGTCGACCGACAGCACGACGGTGGACGTGAGGACCTGGTCGGCACCGTAGACGCCCACACCACCGACGAGCAGGACGCCCGCGGTGACCACCGGGATGAGCTTGCGCATGGGAGCGGACCTCCAGGTCTGGCTCGAGGAGAACCTCCTTCGAGACAAGCAGATCGTAATCGATCCTGAGAGAATCCACCAAGAAGCCTGAGAGAAACCCCATATTGGTGCGCGCAGGCTCTGTGCGCACAGCCTTTGTGTCGCGTGTGGAGCGCGCGCACAACCCTTTGGTCGTGAAATCGCGTCACAGGGGTTGTGCGGACGCACTAAGTGCTGTGCGCGTGTGCCCGAGGGCGGACCTCAGACGATCTGCCAGCTCACCGTGATGACGCCGGCGCTCAGGGAGGCGATCTGCGTGAACGCGCCGCGGGCGAGGTCTAGGCAGCGGCCGGTCACGTACGGGCCGCGGTCGTTGATCCGCACGACCACGGACTTTCCGTTCGCCAGGTTGGTGACCTTCACATGGGTGTTGAAGGGGAGCGTCTTGCTGGCCGCCGTGAGCCCGTCGGGGTTGAAGGCCTCGCCGTTGGCGGTTGTGGTGCCGGACTGGTAGTACGAGGCGCCGCAGGTGTTGACCCCCGAGGTGGTCGTCGGCGTGGTCGGCACCGTGGTCGGCACCGTGGTCGGCGCGGCAGTAGTCGTCTTCGTGGCGGCCGGGGAGCTGGTGGTCTTCGCGACGGTAGCCGTGCTCTTGGTGGGGCTCGGGGTGACGGTCGGCTTCGTACCGACGGCAACCGTCTCCGGCTGCGCTTGGATGGTCAGCACGGACGTCAGGCGGACCTCCTGGGTGACTGCGCCGTCCCGTACGCGCTGCATCCAGGTCTCGGCGGACGCGCCCTTGGCGCCCGGGGTCAGGACCTTGGTGGTACCGGCCGCGAGCGTGGGGTCCTGCTGCTTGGTGGTCGGGTACGCGACGTCGACGGTCTTGGTCACGGTCCTGATCTTGACGCGGGCGACGGTGATGGCCGTACCCGCGGTGACGGCGGTGGTGACTGCGGGCGTGACCTCGTCGAGTGGGCCGAGCGTGATGCCGGCGGTGGCGAGGGCATCGGCCACGACCCCGTACGCGAGCACTTCTCGGGTCACGCCGTCCGCGGTGACGCTGACGCCGCTCGGTGTGGTCACGTCGATGGTGGTGCCGTCGCGGCCGATCGTGGACGTGCGGGAGGTGGAGATCTTGACCGCTCCGCCGACGCCGAACTCCCCGAGCGCTTCTTCGACGGTTGTCGCGGTGACCCACCTCGTGGATGCGAGGCCGTCGATGGTCACGGTGACCGGGCGTCCGTAGCGGACCGAGATCTGGGTGCCGTCGGTGACCTTGGTCATGAGGGAGGGGGTGACGGAGTCGTGCTCGCGCAGGGTGATGTGGCGCGCGTTGAGAGCTTCGCCGACGGTGGTCGCGTACGTGCGGACGCGGGTGTGCTCACCGTCGACCGACACGATCACGTCGGAGGCGTAGGCGTCGGCGATCCCGTACACGCCCATGCCGCTCACGAGCACCGCGAGGCCCGCGACGGCGGGGATGATTCCGCGCATGGTCGTACCTCCACCTCACCTCGGGCACGGGGCCCGACTCCAGCAGGGTAAGGACGTCACAGGGCGGGCGGCGAACCTCTCATCGAAGTCTCACGGGCCGGTGGAGGTGTTGAAGCTGGTCAGGCGAGGGGCTTGAAGCGGCGCAGGCGCAGGGAGTTCGAGACCACGAACACCGAGCTGAACGCCATGGCCGCGCTGGCGATCATCGGGTTGAGCAGGCCGGCGGCCGCGATCGGGATGGCCGCGACGTTGTAGGCGAAGGCCCAGAAGAGGTTGCCCTTGATCGTACGAAGCGTGGCGCGGGAGAGTCGGATGGCGTCGGCCGCGTGGAGCGGGTCGCTGCCCATGAGGGTGAGGTCGCCGGCGGCGATGGCCGCATCCGTACCGCTGCCCATCGCGATGCCGAGGTCGGCCTGCGCGAGGGCGGCCGCGTCGTTGACGCCGTCGCCGACCATCGCGACGGTGGCGCCGCCCTCCTGAAGGGTGCGGATCATGTCCACCTTGCCGGCCGGTGTGACCTCGGCCACGACGTCGGTGATGCCGAGCTCACTGGCCAGACGGGTCGCGGCAGCCGTGGTGTCGCCCGACAGAAGGATGGGTCGCAATCCGAGCTGACGATAGGCCGCCACAGCCTTCGCCGATGTCGGTTTCACAGTGTCAGCGACCGAGACCAGGCCTCGGGCCTCGCCGTCCCACGCGACGAGCACCACGGACCGGCCCGCCTGCGACTCGGCCGCAGCGGCCTCGGTGAGCGCGTCAGGGATCGCGACACCACAATCAGCCAGGAGGGCCGCGGTACCTGCCTGTACGGATCGTGCCTCGACGAGAGCCGTCACGCCGCGTCCTGGAACGGCCACGAACTCCGTACTGACAAGGGGTGATCCCAACGCGGCGATGGCTCGGCCGATGGGGTGCTCGGAGCCCGACTCGGTCGCGGCGACGACGTCGCGGAGCAACGCCGCATCCGTACCGGCCACCGGAACCACCTCGGCCACGCTCATCTTGCCGGTGGTGAGGGTGCCGGTCTTGTCGAGCACGATGGTGTCGACGAGGCGCGTGGACTCGAGGATCTCAGGGCCGCTGATGAGGATGCCGAGCTCAGCGCCGCGGCCGCTGCCGACGAGCAGCGCAGTGGGCGTGGCGAGGCCGAGCGCGCACGGGCAGGCGATGATCAGCACGGCTACCGCGGTGGTGATCGCGGTGTTGACCCCCGCGCCGGTGAGCACCCAGGCGACGCCGGTGACGAGGGCGATGACGATGACGACCGGCACGAAGATGCCGGAGACGCGGTCGGCGAGGCGCTGTACGGCCGCCTTGCCGGTCTGCGCCTGCTCCACGAGGCGGGCCATCTGCGCGAGCTGGGTGTCGGCGCCGACGCGCGTCGCCTGTACGAGCAGGCGGCCGGTCGTGTTCACGGTGCCGCCGACGACGGCGGAGCCGGGGGAGACGTCGACGGGTACGGACTCGCCGGTGATCAGCGACGCGTCGATCGCCGAGAGGCCGT
>JAYUEA010000349.1:0-1504 GCA_043739465.1 Propionibacteriaceae bacterium | reverse complement strand
GCTCGACGGTCTTCGACTTGGGCGTGGCGGTGAACGCGTAGAACGACACGTTCGGCGTCGACGCCTTCGCCGTGGCGTCGAGCAGCAGCAGGTCCTCGATGCTCGCCTCGCCGCCGTCGTCGAGATCGGCCTGCTCGGCCGGCGACAGGACCTTCTTCAACGTGGCCGCCGCCCCGCCGGTCTGCGACGAGTGGGCCTCGTCGGCGATCACCGCGAACCGGCGCCCGGCGAGCACCTTGTCCGTCCGGATCGCGTCGATCACGTACGGGAACGTCTGCAGCGTCACCACCACGATCAGCGAACCCGACGTGAGCGCCTTGGACAGGTACTTCGACTTCGCGCCGAACCCCTGCTTCGCCGCTTCGGCGGTGTTGATCGTCGCCACGACTCCGGACTTCGACTCGATCTGCTTCACAGCCTCCTGCAGCTGCGCGTCGAGCACCTGGCGGTCGGTGACGACGACCACCGAGTCGAAGACCTTCTGCCCTGTGGCGTCGTGCAGCGTGGCCAGCCGGTGCGCGGTCCACGCGATGGTGCGGGTCTTGCCGGAGCCGGCGGAGTGCTGGATGAGGTACTTGTGTCCGGGTCCGTGCTGCCTCGTCTCGTCGACCAGCCGCGTCACAGCGTCGAGCTGGTGGAAGCGGGGGAAGATCAGCGCCTTGCTGGTGGATGACGTCTTCGTGACCGGGTCCTTGCGGGTGGTGGTCTCGACGTGGATGAACTTGCCGAGGATGTCGAGCCACGCGTCACGGGCCCAGATGTCACGCCACAGGTACGCGGTCGGCGAGCTCCCGTCCTGGTCCAGCGGGTTGCCCGCGCCGCCGTGGTCGCCGCGGTTGAACGGCAGGAAGTACGTGTCCTTGCCGGCCAGCTTCGTCGTCATCCAGACCTCGTCGTTGGAGACGGCGAAGTGGACCAGCGCCCGGGTGCCGAACCCCAGCAGCGGCTCGCCGGCGGGCGGCCGGTCGTACATGTACTGCTTCTTCGCGTCGTTCACCGTCTGCGTGAAGTCGGTCTTCAGCTCCACCGTCGCGACCGGGATCCCGTTGCAGAACAGCACCAGATCCAGCTCGTTGCCGTTCTTGGTCGAGTAGCGCACCTGCCGCATCACCCGCAGCCGGTTCGCCGCGTACCGGGCGTTCACCGTCGCGTTGTCCCACGTCTCCGGCCGCTTCTGCAGCAGCTGCCGGAAGTCGGCGGGGGTGTCCTTGAACCCATCCCGCAGCACCTTCAGCGACCCGCCCTGCGGCTGGTCGAGTACGGCAACCAGCCGGTCCAGCACCGCCTCGCGCGCCCGTGCCTGCACCTGCTCCGACGCTGTCGGCTTGACCCGTTTCGCCAGCTCCTCGGGAGCCGTCGCCTGCAGCCACGCGAACACATCGGCCGGGTACAGCGCGCGCGTGATGTCGTAGCCGTCGTCGGTCGGCGAGTACTCCCACCCGTTCGCCGCCAGCTGCTCGCAGATCTCCGCCTCGAACGTCACCTCGTGATGCATCGCCATCAG
>JAYUEA010000348.1:0-4699 GCA_043739465.1 Propionibacteriaceae bacterium | reverse complement strand
CTCGTACGGATGCCGCCCGTCGCGCCATCGACGTCTTCTCGGCCCCCGCCAGGGCGAGACTGCCGAGCCACGACCTCAGCGCCCTCAGGTCGATCTGCGCCGCGTCGTCGTGGCCGTTCGTCACCAGCCAGGCATCCAGCGCCTTGAGGTCGCCCGCGTAGCCGCGCATCGTGTGCGCCGACACTCGTCGGTTCGCGAGGTGGTCGACGTAGCCGGCGATCATCTCCCCGATGACCGACCGCGTCTCCTCCGTCTCGCTGCTCACCCGGCCAGCGTCGGCCCCGCTCGCTGTGGTTGCAAGCCGACGCACCGGCGGAGCTTCACCGGGCCCCGCATCACGTCAGCACCGTCATCGGGTCTACGAGCCGATCTTCGAGCCAGACCTGGAAGTGCAGATGGCACCCTGTCGAGCGACCGGTGCTTCCCACGCGCCCCACAACCTGGCCCCGTTCCACCCTGGCGCCGACCGCGACGACGTAGCCCTCCGCGTGGTTGTACGCCGTCACCAGATGGCCCCACGGCGTGCTCCCGTGGTCGATCACCAGGCGGTTGCCCCACGCCGACGTCAACGCAACCGACAGCACCGTGCCGGCCGCGCCCGCGACGATCGGGCTGCCGCAGGTCGCCCCGAAGTCGGTGCCGTCGTGGAGCTTCCAGACGCCAGTGATCGGGTGGCGCCTCATCCCGTACGGAGATGTCACCGACCCGGCCGCTGGACGGACCAACCCCATGGCCCGCTGCGGGGCAGGCGCCGCCGATGCCGGCAGCAGCCGGATCATCGGCCCGATCAGCAGCAGGGGATCGAGGTAGGCGTCGCCCTCGCGGAGTCCCCAGTGGAGGCAGGTGGAGCCGGGGCACGACGGATGCCCTGCCTGTAGACGTCCGATCTCCTGTCCCCGCGTCACCGGCTGGCCGACCGAGACTGTGGCCAGGACCGGCTCGTACGTGGTCCTCACCGTCCCGTGGTCGACCACGACCACGCCGCGCCCTGCCAGGACGGCCGCGTACGTGACCGTCCCGGACGCCGCGGCGCCGACCCGCTCACCGACCGTGCCGGCCAGGTCGACGCCCCGGTGCCCGGCGCTCCAGGTCTCGTCAGGGGGGTCGAACCGCGTCACGACCGGACCGGGGATCGGCTTGCTTCCGGCCGGCAGCCCAGGGGCCGCAGACGCGAGGTCGGGACGCAGGAGCAGCGCCACCACGACCACGCCCAGCACCACGATGCGCAGAAGAGTCTTCACGCCTTCGACAATGTGCATCTGGGGCTGCATCGGTCATCAAGCTGCGCGCCTGTGGACGACGAGTGCGCCTGTGGACAACAGGCCCGGACCGAGTTGGGTCCGAGCGGGCCCTACGCGTAGGATGCTCGCGGCGATCGGTACGTGCCGATCGACTATCGCATGCCGGCTCATCACTGAGTGGGTCACGACTCCTGGGTCCTGGGTTTCCGGGCGGGGTCTGACGCCGGTGTCAGGCGGCGCCGAACGGCTCGGTGCCGGAGAACCTCGCGCGGACACACGTCCCGCGCACGAAAGGAACGGCCATGGCCGTCGTCACCGCCCGCCAGCTCCTCGAGAGCGGCGTCCACTTCGGGCACCAGACCCGTCGCTGGAACCCCAAGATGAAGCGGTTCATCCTCGCCGAGCGCAACGGCATCTACATCATCGACCTGCACCAGTCGCTGACCTTCATCGACCAGGCGTACGCATTCGTGAAGGACACGGTAAGCAAGGGCGGCCAGGTCCTGTTCGTCGGCACGAAGAAGCAGGCTCAGGAGGCCGTCTCCGAGCAGGCGACCCGCGTGGGGATGCCCTACGTGAACCAGCGCTGGCTCGGTGGCATGCTCACCAACTTCCCGACGATGCTGAAGCGGATCCAGAAGCTCAAGGAGCTCGAGTCCATGAACTTCGACGACGTCGCGGCCTCCGGCCTGACGAAGAAGGAGCTTCTGGGCCTTCGCCGCGAGAAGGACAAGCTCGCCAAGACCCTCGGCGGCATCCGTGACATGGCCCGCGTTCCGCAGGCCGTCTGGATCGTCGACACCAAGAAGGAGCACCTTGCCGTCGATGAGGCGCGCAAGCTGCACATCCCGGTCATCGGCATCCTCGACACCAACTGCGACCCGGACGAGGTCGACTGGCCGATCCCGGGCAACGACGACGCCATCCGCTCGGTGGGCCTGCTCACCCGCGTGATCGCCGACGCCGTCGCCGACGGTCTCATGTCGCGCTCCAGCGCTGCGCAGACGGGCGAAGAGGTCCAGGCTGAGCCCATGCCTGAGTGGGAGCGCGAGCTCCTGGGTACGGCTGACGTCGAGGCCCCGGCCGCTGACGCTGAGGCTCCTGCCGTTGACGCCGAGGTTGCTGTCCCCGCCGAGGAGGCCGCCGTCGAGGCTGCCGAGCCGGTCGCTGAGGTTGAGGTTGCTGAGCCAGTCGCCGAGGTTGAGGTGCCGGCTGCCGCCGACGTCGAGGTCGTCGTCGACCAGGCTCCGGAGGCTGACGCCCCCGAGGCCGTCGTCGAGACCAAGAACTGATCCGCAACCACACAACTGAGGACACACACCTGACATGGCAATCACTGCTGCCGATGTGAAGAAGCTCCGGGACCAGACCGGGGCGGGGATGATGGATGCCAAGAAGGCGCTCACAGAGGCCGACGGCGACTTCACCAGGGCCGCCGAGCTGCTCCGGATCTCCGGTGCGGCCAAGCTCGCCAAGCGCTCCGACCGCGATGCCTCCAACGGCATCGTGGCCGCGGCCGGCTCCTCGCTGATCCAGCTCGGCGCCGAAACCGACTTCGTCGCGAAGAACAACGACTTCGTTGCGCTCGCCGAGGCGATCGTCGCGGCCGTCGACAAGGCCGGGGCCGACTCGGTCGCGACCGCCAAGAACGTCGCGCTGGCCTCTGGCCAGACCGTGGCCGAGGCCGTCGATGCGCTCGCTGCGAAGATTGGCGAGAAGCTCGAGCTCGTCGCTGCGGCGCGATTCGAGGGCTCCACGCACTCGTACCTCCACCAGCGCTCCAAGGACCTGCCTCCGCAGGTCGGCGTGCTCGTGGAGTTCACCGGTGCCGACGAGGCCACTGCCCACAACATCGCGCTGCAGATCGCATCGATGTCTCCGCAGTACCTCACCCGTGCGGACGTCCCGGCGGGGACGGTTGCCGACGAGACCCGCATCGCCGAGGAGACCGCGCGCGAGCAGGGCAAGCCCGAGGCGGCCATCGGCCGCATCGTCGAGGGCCGCGTGGGTGCCTACTACAAGGACTACTGCCTGCTCGAGCAGCCGTCGATCTCCGACGACAAGCAGACGGTCGGCGCCCTGCTGAAGAGCAAGGGTGTCGAGGTCACGCGCTTCGTGCGCTTCGCCGCCGGGTCCTGAGCAGAACCGCCCGGCCATCGGCCGGTAGAGTGACGTGCGCCGCGACCCGCAAGGGTGGCGGCGCACGTGCATGATCACGGACAGCGAACAGCGACGCGAGGAGTGGGGCGGATGGCGTACACGAGGGTCTTGCTCAAGTTGTCAGGCGAGGCCTTCGGCGGTGGTCGCCTCGGTGTCGACCCCGACGTCGTGAACTCCATCGCGGCACAGATCGCCGGGGTCGTACGGAGCGGTGTGCAGGTCGCCATCGTCGTCGGCGGCGGCAACTTCTTCCGCGGCGTCGAGCTGCAGCAACGTGGCATGGAGCGGGCCCGAGCCGACTACATGGGCATGTTGGGCACCGTGATGAACGCCCTTGCCCTGCAGGACTTCTGCGAGAAGGCCGGCGTCGAGACCCGAGTCCAGACGGCGATCGCGATGGGTCAGGTGGCCGAGCCGTACATCCCGCGTCGCGCCGTCCGGCACATGGAGAAGGGCCGCGTCGTCATCTTCGGCGCCGGCTCCGGGATGCCGTTCTTCTCCACCGACACCGTCGCCGCGCAGCGGGCGCTCGAGGTCGGTTGCGAGGTCATCCTTTTGGCCAAGCAGGGGGTCGACGGCGTGTACGACGACGACCCGCGCACCAACCCGAACGCCAAGCGTTACACCGACCTGACCTATGACGAGTACCTCGCGAAGGACCTCAAGGTGGCCGACGCCACCGCCATCAGCCTCGCCCGGGACAACCACTTGCCTATGGTCGTGTTCAACCTCGACGAGCCGGGCAACATCGCCAGGGTCGTCGCCGGCGAGCCGATCGGCACCTTTGTCCACGTCTGAGGTGCAGTACGGTTCGACCATCACCACCCGAAGGGACCCGAAGTGACCGCCGACATCGTCCGCGACGCTGACCACAAGATGGACTCTGCCGTCGAGTTCGCGCGCGAGGAGTTCGCCGCGATCCGTACGGGCCGTGCCCACCCGGCCATGTTCAGCAAGATCATGGTCGAGTACTACGGCACGCCGACCCCGCTGCAGCAACTGGCCTCGTTCCAGGTGCCGGAGGCTCGTACGATCCTCATCACCCCGTACGACCGCGGCTCCCTGGCCGCTGCAGAGCGCGCCATCCGCGACTCCGACCTCGGCGTGAACCCGTCCAACGACGGAAACACGATCCGCGTGGTCCTGCCGGTCCTCACCGAGGACCGTCGCAAGGAGTACACGAAGATGGCCAAGGCGAAGGCTGAGGAAGGCCGAGTGGCCGTACGGAACACGCGCCGTCACTCTCTCGACCACCTGCACAAGCTCGTCAAGGACCACGACGTGTCCGAGGACGAGGG
>JAYUEA010000347.1:0-1506 GCA_043739465.1 Propionibacteriaceae bacterium | reverse complement strand
GGAGCTGTGGCGAGGGGCCTCGCTGCTCCCCATCGATGACCGTGGGAGGTTCCCGGTCGCCGGCGTCACCGAACCAGACCCGTGGGGGACGTCCAACGACGTCGTGCTCGGGGCACGTCCCGCGGCGGCCGAGTCGGACCCGGCGGCTGCGCTGACCCTGGGTGCGGCAAGCGGCGCGTACGACTCCGAGCGTCACTGGCTGCTCGGCAGCGACGGCGACCGCGTGGTCTTCGCCGAGCGTGTGAGCGAGCCGGTGGAGGGGTTCACGCTGCGCGAGGCGGGACCGTTGCTGTCGGCGGCCGAGGCGGAGTACGCGGCGATGGCGTCGGCCCTCGCGGCGTGGCACGCTGCCGAGCCGTTCTGTCCGAAGTGCGGCACCGCGACCGTGGTCGCCGGGGCGGGAGCCGTACGGCACTGCCCGTCGTGCGGCCAGGACAGGTTCCCGCGGACCGACCCGGCCATCATCGTGGCCATCACCGACCCCGACGACCGCCTGCTGCTGGCCCGCCAGGGTGTGTGGGCCACGGGGCGCCACTCCGTGCTCGCCGGCTTCGTCGAGGCGGGGGAGTCGCTGGAGCAGACCGTGCACCGCGAGGTCTTCGAAGAGTCGGGCATCCGTCTGGCGAGCGTCGAGTACTTCGGCAGTCAGCCCTGGCCCTTCCCGCGTTCGGTCATGCTCGGCTTCCGAGCCCGCGCTTCGACCGGCGCCATCACGGTCGACGGCGAAGAGATCGTGTCCGCGCGGTGGTTCACCCGGAAGGCGCTGCTCGCGGAGGCCGCCGCAGGTACGGTCATCCTCCCCGGTGAGGCATCCATCGCGTTCCGGCTGGTACGCGACTGGCTCGGGCGGGCCTGAGCAGACCGGCTACTTCTCGTACAGGCGGGACCGCAGCCCGGACGCCCTGAGTGCTCGCGTCGCGATCGCGTGCCGGATCGCATCCGGGTGGGCGATCAGCGTGACCTGGTGGCTCGCCCGCGTCACCGCGGTGTAGAGCAGCTCTCGCGTCAGCAGGGGCGACGGGAGCATCGGCAGCACGATCGTCACGGACTCGAACTGGCTGCCCTGCGCCTTGTGGATCGTCATCGCGTGCAGCGTTGCGACGTCCTCGAGCTGTGCGGGGGCCAGCAGCAGCGGCGGGGTCGTGCCGAACGCGGCGCGCGGCCCGGAGGGCGTGGCGATGATGATGCCAGCGTCACCGTTGGAGACGCCGAGGTCGGGGTCGTTGCGCGTCACGAGCAGCGGCCGACCCACATGCCACTCGCCCCCGACCCCGTAGTCGGGGATCGCGTCCGTCAGCCACTGACCGACCTGCCTGCCCCAGGCTGAGGCGCCGTACGGGCCCGTGCGGTGGGCGCACAGCAGGCGGTGCTGCGAGAGCGCGGTCAGTGCGGCGTCTGCATCGCCGCGACGTGCGGCCGCGACGGCGGCCCGGCCGGCGGTGACCGCGGCCTGTCGTGTCGGCAGGAGGGCCGTCGCCGCGACGTGGCCGGACTCGTCAAGAGACA
>JAYUEA010000346.1:0-14075 GCA_043739465.1 Propionibacteriaceae bacterium | reverse complement strand
TGTACACGAACACGTACAGACCGTTGGCCAGCAGCGCGAGCCAGGCCGACAGCCAGTTAGCACCGAGGCCCAGAACGAGGACCGAGCCGATGCCCAGCACGGTCCCATACACGGCCGCAGCCTGCCTGCTCACGCGGTGGCGGGGGAGCGCACGGCTCCTCGTGCGGCGCATCAGCTCGTCAATATCGGCGTCGATGACGTTGTTGTACGTGTTGGCGCTGCCGGCTGCGAGGTAGCCGCCCACGAGGGTGACGAGCATGATCCGCAGCGAGGGGACACCGCCCGCGGCCAGGAACATCGCGGGCAACGTCGTCACCAGGAGCAGCTCGACGATCCGGGGCTTCGTCAGCCCGACATAGGCGGCGATAACGTCGCGCGTCGTGGCCGCAGGTCCGATGGCCTGAGACACCGTGGCGGTGCCTGCGGGTGGTGTCACGACGAGTTCCTGTCCTGTCGGCGGTGAGCCGAAGGCACTCTAGCCCGCTTCCAGGGGCCGGACCACATCACGCATCCGCCAGTAGACGTGGGCCGTCGCTGCGGTGAGCACGCCGATGCCGACCATGTGAAGGATCACGCCGAGGACCGGGAGACCCGTGAAGTACTGCACGTACCCGATGACGCCCTGCAGGCACTGGATGGCGAGCAGCATCAGCATCAGGCGCGACTTCGTCACCAGATAGGCGATCACCGTGAGGATCAGGAGCGCCCAGACTGAGCCGGCGTGGATCCGCGCGGTGAACTCGGGGCTCAGGCCGTTCCGGGCTGCGCCGCCGTCGCCGGAGTGCGGCCCTGCGCCGGTGACGACGGTGCCGAGGACGATGACGAGCGCTGTGAGGAGGCGGATCCCTGTGAGCAGCCGGCGTCCTAGGGGCGAGATGGCCAGTGGGGCGATGTCGTACGCGTCGTGGACCATCACGACGCACAGCGCGATCAGCACGACCGACAGCAGCAGGTGCAGCGACACCATCCACGGGTTCAGCTGGGTGAGCACGGTGATGCCGCCGATGACGCCCTGGAACGGGATGCCGATCAGCACGAGCAGGGCCAGCAGGCGGAGGCGGCGCGTCGGCTCACCGGCGGCGGTGTACTTCACGCGGTAGGCGGTGACCAGCGTCGCCACGGCGGCGAAGATCAACACGAACGTGAGGGTCCGGTTGCCGAACTCGATGGCGCCGTGGAGGCCGTCCTCCGGGCGCGTGACGTACGACGTGCCGTTGCACTGCGGCCACGTCGCGCAGCCGAGTCCCGAGCTCGTGAGTCGCACGATGGCGCCTGTCACGATGATCGCCACGTTCATCACCAGCGAGGCGATCGTCCAGCCGCGCAGGGCACGAACGGTCGAGAACAGACGGGTCAGGAGAGTGGGGGGAGCCGAGGTGGTCGTTGATGTCACGGCGACGAGTCTAGGGTGGCCACGCGAGTCTAGGCTCAGCCGACCGACGTCAGAGCGCCGAGCCTTTCGCGAACACCTCGTACGAGGTGTTCCAGTCGGTCCAGCCGTTGCCCTTCTCCAGCGCGCGGCCGGTGCCCGTGACGTTGATGAGGTCCCCGACCTTGCAGTTCGAGAACAACCATGAGCCGTTGGTCGTGCTGACGCCGATGCAGCCGTGGCTGACGTTCGCGCGGCCCTGGCTGCCCACCGACCACGGAGCGGCGTGGATGAACTCGCCGGAGTCGGTCTCGCGCATCGCGTACTGGACGTTCGAGAGGTCGTAGTACTCAGGGCTGCTCTTGTCGATGCCGATCGTCTCGGAGTTCATCCGCAGCGCCGCGAACTTCTCCTTGAGCACCTTCTTGCCGCTGCGCGACAAGAAGCCGGGCTTGCCTCCGGTGATCGGGATCGTCCTCGCCACGGCGCCATCGATGACCACCGACATCTGGTGGCTGGCAAGGTCGCAGTTCAGGATCACGGAGCGACCGATCGTCATCGTGCCGGTGACAGACTTCTGGCCGTAGGTGCCGTTGCCGGCCGCGACCGAGTTGACGTCCACGTTGATCGCGACCTGGGTGCCGGCCTTCCACAGCTCCTTGGGACGCCAGTGGGCCTCGGTGCTGGAGAACCAGCTCCACGTGCCCTCATGGGCTGGGGTGGCGGTCACGGTCATGTGCTTCTGGAACGCGGCCTTGTCGGTGACGGGGACGTCGAACGAGACGACGATCGGCATGGCCACGCCCACGGTGCC
This sequence comes from Propionibacteriaceae bacterium, assembly GCA_043739465.1. Taxonomy (GTDB): domain Bacteria; phylum Actinomycetota; class Actinomycetes; order Propionibacteriales; family Propionibacteriaceae; genus Fen-668. The sequence goes on along the minus strand of JAYUEA010000346.1, from coordinate 11,892 downwards.
GCCCGAGATGATCGTCGGGAAGATCTGCTGCTTCAGCGACAGCATCTTCGCCGTGAACGACGTGCTGCTGGTGGTCTCGACACCGTCCCGGTTGTGGGCCGTCGCGTCGAGCTTGTAGGCCATGCCGGGCTCCAACAGACTGCCTGCAGTCCAGGTGGCGGCGTCGGGGGAGAGCGTCCCCTGCACGGTGTGCTGACCGGCCTTGGGGTCCGTGAACGTCATGGCGACGTCGGTGATGGTGCCCGACGACGCGGTGACGACGACCTGGGTGTCGACGGGGACGATGGAGCCCTGCGCGACGCTGGCGGTGAGCAGCACGGGCGGTGTGGTGGGCGTCGGCGTCGACGTCGGCGTCGCTGACGAGGCGGACGGCTGCGAAGACCCCGAGGTTTGCGCGGACGTCGATGGCGGGAGCGTCGTGCCACAACCCGCGAGCGCGACCGCGGAACCGGCGCCGATGAAACCGACGACCTGACGGCGTGTGACTGGCATTTGTGCCCCTGTTGAGAGAAGACCTGCGTCAATGGTAAGCGACGCGGGGAGTTACCTATTCCGTCGTCTTGGGGCTGCGGAACGGGCCGGTCTTTGGACCGGCCCGTTCCATGGCCGCTGTTGATGCGGAGGTCAGACTCCCTCGGCCACCCGAACCGCTGCGGTGGCCGTCTCCGGCGCCGGCAGCATGAGGTCCTCGTCATCGCTGCGGCGCAGCGACTTCGTGGCGTCCTCGAGGTTGCCCGGGATCCGCATCCCGTAGAACGACCGCCACACGAAGTACGCGGACACCAGGAAGAACACCACGGCCAGGACATGGACGAGCAGCGCGTTGGTCTTGGTCAGGCTCACGGCGAGCTCCACGGCCAGCAGGCCGAACAGCGTCGTGAACTTGATGACCGGGTTCAGCGCGACCGACGACGTGTCCTTGTAGGGATCGCCCACGGTGTCGCCGACGATCGACGCGTCGTGCAGCTCGGTGCCCTTGGCCTTGAGGTCGACCTCGACGATCTTCTTCGCGTTGTCCCAGGCGCCACCGGCGTTGGCCATGAAGATCGCCTGGTAGAGGCCGAAGATCGCGATCGAGATCAGGTAGCCGATGAAGAAGTACGGCTCCACGAAGGCGAACGACAAGGTGGCGAAGAAGATCGCCAGGAAGATGTTGAACATCCCCTTCTGCGCGTACTGGGTGCAGATCTCGACGACGCGACGCGAATCCTCGACGGAGGCCTTCTTGACGGACGGGTCGAGCTTGATGTTGTCCTTGATGAACTCCACGGCCCGGAACGACCCGGTCGTCACAGCCTGGATCGACGCACCGGTGAACCAGTAGATCATCGCTCCACCGATGATCAGACCCAGCAGGAAGGGGGCGTGCAGCAGCGACAGCTTCTCGAGGTCTTTGGTGAGGCCGTCGGTGAGGCCCACGATGATCGAGAAGATCATGGTGGTCGCACCGACGACTGCCGTGCCGATGAGCACCGGCTTGGCTGTGGCCTTGAAGGTGTTCCCGGCGCCGTCGTTCTCCTCGAGCATGTCCTTGGCGACGTCCCACTTCGGCGTGAACCCGAAGTCCTTCTCGATCTCCGCGGTGATGTTGGGGACCGACTCGATCTGGCTGAGCTCGTACACGGACTGGGCGTTGTCGGTGACCGGGCCGTACGAGTCGACGGCGATGGTCACCGGGCCCATGCCGAGGAAGCCGAACGCCACCAGGCCGAAGGCGAACACGGCAGGGGCGAGCATGAGCGCGCCTAGGCCGAGGGTGGAGATCCCGTATGCGGCGCTCATGAGCGCGACGATCGCGATGCCGATCCAGTAGCCGGAGAAGTTGCCGGCGACCAGACCCGAGAGGATGTCGAGCGAGGCGCCGCCCTGGGCGGCCGACTTCACGACCTCCTGGACGTGCTTGCTGGACGTGGAGGTGAAGACCTTGACGAGCTCGGGGATCAGGGCGCCCGCGAGGGTGCCGCAGGAGATGATCGCCGAGAGCTTCCACCACAGCGTGCCGTCGCCGATGTTGGCGATCAGCAACCAGCTGGTGAGGAAGGTCAACGCGACCGAGACGCCAGAGGTGATCCACACCAGGTTGCTGAGCGGACGCTCGAAGTCCATCTCGTCGGCGTCTTCCCACGTGGCCTTGGAGATCACGTTGTTGAGCTGGTACGACGCGAACGACGCGATGACCATCACTGCGCGGATCACGAAGATCCACACGAGGAGCTGGACCTGCAGCGCAGGGCTGTTGACCGCGAGCAGGATGAACGTGATGAGCGCGACGCCTGTGACGCCGTACGTCTCGAAGCCGTCAGCCGAGGGGCCGACCGAGTCGCCCGCGTTGTCACCCGTGCAGTCAGCGATGGTGCCGGGGTTGCGCGCGTCGTCTTCCTTGATCTTGAAGACGATCTTCATGAGGTCGGCGCCGATGTCGGCGATCTTGGTGAAGATGCCGCCCGCGATGCGCAGCGCCGAGGCGCCCAGCGACTCGCCGATCGCGAAGCCGATGAAGCAGGAGCCGGCGATGTTGCCCGGGAGGAACAGCAAGATGAACAGCATCATGAACAGCTCGACCGAGATCAGCATCATGCCGACGCTCATGCCGGAGCGCAGCGGGATCGAGTAGACCTCGAACGGCTTTCCCTTGAGCGAGGCGAAAGCGGTGCGCGAGTTGGCGAACGTGTTGACGCGGATGCCGTACCACGCAATGGCGTACGAACCGCCCATGCCGATGACGCTGAAGAGCAGGACGATCAGTGTCCGGCCCAGCCCGAGCCCTGCCAGGAACTGGAAGTAGACGAAGATGACCGTGCCGATGAACAGCCACAGCATCAGCAGGAACTTGCCCTGCTGCACCAGGTAGGCCTTGCAGGTCTCGTAGATGAGCTCGCTGATCTCGCGCATCGATGAGTGGACCGGGAGCTTGCGCAGGCTGGTGAAGCTCACCAGACCGAACACCAGACCGCCGATGCAGATCGCCAGGCCGACGAGCAGCAGAGCCTTGCCGCTGATGCCACTGAAGCTGACCAAACTGAAATCGGGGAGCGCGAGGTTGGCCTCGCCGCCCTTGTGCTCACCGGTCTCGGCACCGCTGGCGCAACCCCCGAGGGCTAGCGCGGCGAGCGTCCCGATGATCGCCATGCCCCGACGTGTCGTGGGCCTCATTGACCTCTCCTCTGATGGGTATGGGCGGAGAACGACCCCCACCCGAACAAGGGTCACGTTACGACTGTCTTTGACCGGACATAGCAGGGGGGTGCGTTTTCCGGTCACGCAGAGGTGTGGTAGTGCATTGGCTGGCGCATCTCGGCGTCCGGAGGCGCTCCCGGACGCTCGTCCGCAGCGCTCGTCACGATCGCTAAGGGCACCCTTACTTGATCTTTCATGGAATTACGCAAGAATGGTGTTGTGAAAACCGAACTGTCCCCTGACGTTGTGGCGACCAGCCACGACTCCGAGGCGGGCACGCGCGGCCGGGTGCTGGGCGTCATCATGGCGCGCGGCGCTGCGACGGCCGCGGAGATCGCCGAGGAGTTCACCTTGACCCAGGCGGCTGTGCGCCGCCACCTCACGGCACTGACCGACGCCAGCCTCATCGTGCACCGCGAGCGCCGTACGTACGGCGCTCGAGGTCGCGGCCGCCCTGCCAAGGTCTTCGTACCGACCGACCAGGGCCGGGACGCGTTCGAGCACTCGTACGACAAGCTGGCGATCGACCTGCTCGCGTACCTTGCACAGCAGGATGGGCCCGAGGCGGTCCAGAAGTACGCCCGTCACCGTTTCGCAGAGTTCGCCTCGGAGCACGCGGCTGAGATCACGTCCGCCTCCTCGCCGGTCGACACGCTGGCCAGCATCCTCACGGCCGACGGGTACATGGCGACGGTGCAGCCGGTCTCCAGCGGCCAGCAGCTCTGCCAGCATCACTGTCCCGTGGCGGCCGTCGCGGCCACGTACCCGGAGCTCTGTATCGCCGAGACGGAAGTTTTCTCGAAGATGCTCGGTTCGCACGTACAGCGTCTCGCCACGATCGCGCACGGCGATGGTGTCTGCACCACTCACATTCCCCGACCGGTGACCAAGGAGGTCGCACGATGACCCAGATCCAGGACCCGCCGCAGCTGAAGCCCGGCCTCGGCAGCACTCAGGACGAACACCTGGCTGCTCTCGGCAACTACCGCTTCGGCTGGCACGACACCGACTCGGCTGGCGCGACGGCTAAACGCGGCCTCAACGAAGACGTTGTCCGCGACATCTCCGGCAAGAAGAGCGAACCCCAGTGGATGCTCGACCTCCGACTGAAGGGCCTCAAGCTCTTCCGCCGCAAGCCGATGCCGTCGTGGGGTGCCGACCTGTCCGGCATCGACTTCGACAACATCAAGTACTTCGTGCGCTCCACCGAGCGTCAGGCGCAGTCCTGGGAGGACCTCCCCGACGACATCAAGAACACGTACGACCGCCTGGGGATCCCCGACGCGGAGCGGAACCGTCTCGTCTCAGGCGTGGCTGCCCAGTACGAGTCCGAGGTGGTCTACCACAAGATCAACGAGGAGCTCGAGCGCCAGGGCGTCATCTTCCTCGACACCGACACCGGCTTGAAGACGCACCCCGAGCTCTTCAAGGAGTACTTCGGCTCGGTGATCCCGGTCGGCGACAACAAGTTCGCGTCGCTGAACACGTCGGTCTGGTCGGGCGGATCGTTCATCTACGTGCCGAAGGGCGTGCACGTCTCGATCCCGCTGCAGGCCTACTTCCGGATCAACACCGAGAACATGGGCCAGTTCGAGCGGACGCTGATCATCGTCGACGAGGGTGCGTACGTGCACTACGTCGAGGGCTGCACTGCGCCGATCTACAAGTCGGACTCGCTGCACTCCGCGGTCGTCGAGATCATCGTGAAGAAGGGCGCCCGCTGCCGCTACACGACGATCCAGAACTGGTCGAACAACGTGTACAACCTCGTCACCAAGCGCGCCACCTGCGAAGAGGGCGCGACGATGGAGTGGGTCGACGGCAACATCGGCTCCAAGGTGACAATGAAGTACCCGGCCGTCTGGCTGCTCGGCGAGCACGCGCGCGGCGAGACCCTGTCGATCGCGTTCGCCGGCGAGGGCCAGCACCAGGACACCGGGTCGAAGATGGTTCACGCCGCCCCGCACACGTCGAGCTCGATCATCTCCAAGTCGGTCTCGCGCGGCGGCGGCCGCACCTCGTACCGAGGCTTGATCCAGGTCGACCCGAACGCCCACCACTCCGCCTGCACGGTGAAGTGTGACGCGCTGCTGGTCGACACCATCAGCCGCTCGGACACGTACCCGTACGTGGACGTCCGCACCGACGACGTCTCGATGGCCCACGAGGCCACGGTCTCGAAGGTCTCCGACGACCAGCTCTTCTACCTGATGAGCCGCGGCATGGGCGAGGACGAGGCGATGGCGATGATCGTGCGTGGCTTCGTGGAGCCGATCGCGCGGGAGCTGCCGATGGAGTACGCGCTGGAGCTGAACCGGCTCATCGAGCTGCAGATGGAAGGAGCGGTGGGCTGAATGACGGCCACCATCGAAAGGACGGACGAAGTCGGGCACGTGCGTGAGGCGGTCGAGACCGTCGAGTCGCACCTCCACCCGAAGCCGTCTTGGGACGTCGCCGACCACCCCGTGCCCACCGGGCGCGAGGAGATCTGGCGGTTCACCCCCATCATCCGGATCAAGCCCCTGCTGGACGGTGTCCCCAGCGACGCCCACCTGACGTGGACGCAGTCGTTCCCGGCTCCCGTGACGAGCCGCGCGATCACCGAGACCGAGGCGCGCACGCTCGCGGCCGAGGCCCCGGTCGACCGGGTGTCGGCGCTCGCGGCCTCGCTGTCCGGTGGCGCCCGGCTCATCGACATCCCGGCCGAGGCCGAGCTCACCGAGCCGGTCGACATCGTGCTGCGCGGGTCGGGCGAGCGCGTCTGGGGCCACATCGTCGTCCGCGTCGGCCACCATGCCCGCGCGACGATCGTCATCCGGCACGAAGGCTCTGCGACGTACGGAACCAAGGTCGATGTGGTCGTCGACGAAGGCGCCTCGGTGAACTTCGTCACGGTCCAGGACTGGTCCGACGACACCCTCCACGGCGGTCAGCACTCGGTGCTCGTCGGCCGCGACGCCCAGGTCCGTACAGTCACGGTCAGCCTCGGCGGATCCGTCGTACGTCTCACCGAGACCGCGCGGTTCTCCGGTCCCGGCGGCTCGCTCGAGCAGTACGGGCTGTACTTCGTCGACGCCGGCCAGCACATCGAGCATCGCCTGTTCGTCGACCACAACGCGCCCCAGACGCACAGCAAGGTCGACTACCGCGGCGCTTTGCAGGGCCAAGGGGCGCACTCGGTGTGGATCGGCGACGTGCTGATCCGCAAGATCGCGGAGGGCATCTCCACGTACGAGGCCAACAAGAACCTCGTGCTCACGGAGGGCTGCCGCGCCGACTCCGTGCCGAACCTCGAGATCGAGACCGGCCAGATCGAGGGTGCGGGTCACTCGTCGACGACGGGCCGCTTCGACGACGAGCAGCTGTTCTACTTGATGAGCAGAGGGATCGCGCCCGACGACGCCCGGCGCCTGGTCGTACGGGGCTTCTTCGCGGCGATCATCGCCAAGATCGGCGTTCCGGAGCTCGAGACGTACCTGCTCGACGCGATCGAGACGGAGCTCGCGAAATCGGTGGCCGCATGACGTTCGCACGCGCGTGCGCCGCGGCCGATGTGGCCGTCGGCACGGCACGGGCAGCCACCGTCGGCGGCGTGGATGTGGTCGTGGTTGCGACAGACGAAGGCTGGTTCGCCATCCACGACGAGTGCAGCCACGCGGCCGTACCGCTCTCCGACGGCGACGTCGACGACTGCCACATCGAGTGCTACATGCACGGGTCGCGCTTCGACCTGCGCACCGGCTGGCCCGACCAGCTGCCGGCCACCATGCCGGTACCGATCTACCCCATCAGCATCGAAGGCGGCGACGTCCTCGTCGATGTCGCCCACCCGTACCACGTCGAGGAGAACTGAGCGCATGACTGACGACAACAAGGGAATGGTCGTCTCCGACCTGCACGTCACGGTCGAGACCGAGTCGGGCACCAAGGAGATCCTCAAGGGCGTCAACCTGACGATCCGTCCGGGCGAGATCCACGCGATCATGGGGCCGAACGGCTCCGGCAAGTCGACGCTGGCGTACTCGATCGCAGGGCACCCCAAGTACACGATCACCCAGGGCTTCGTGACCCTCGACGGCATCGAGCTGACCAAGCTCAAAGTCGATGCCCGCGCCCGCGCGGGCATGTTCCTGGCGATGCAGTACCCGGTCGAGGTGCCGGGCGTCTCGGTCTCCAACTTCCTGCGCACCGCGAAGACCGCGCTCACGGGCGAGGCGCCGAAGGTCCGCACCTGGGTCAAGGAGGTCAACGCCGCGCTCGACCGGCTCGACCTGGACCACGAGTTCAGCGCCCGCAGCGTGAACGAGGGCTTCTCCGGCGGCGAGAAGAAGCGCCACGAGATCATGCAGCTCGAGCTGCTGAACCCGAAGTTCGCCGTGCTCGACGAGACCGACTCCGGCCTCGACATCGACGCGCTGCGGATCGTCAGCGAGGGCGTCAACCGCTACGCGGCCCAGGGCGACCGCGGCGTGCTGCTGATCACCCACTACACCCGCATCCTGCGCTACATCCACCCCGACTATGTCCACGTCTTCGTCGACGGCCACGTCGTCGAGGAGGGTGGCCGCGAGCTGGCTGACGAGCTCGAGGCGAACGGCTACGAGAAGTACACGAAGGTGGCGACCCAGGCGTGAGTGCCCTGTACGACGTCGAGGCGGTGCGGCGGGACTTCCCGATCCTCGCGCGCCGGATCGGCCCGTACCCGCTGACGTACCTCGACTCCGGCAACACGAGCCAGAAGCCGCAGCAGGTCGTCGACGCGATCGCGGCCCACTACCTCGAGCACAACGCCAACGTGGCGCGCGCCATGCACGTGCTAGGTGCTGAGGCGACTGCGGCGTTCGAAGGGGCCCGGGGGACCGTGGCAGCCTTCATCGGCGCGGCGCGCCAGGAAGAGGTCGTCTTCACGAAGAACGCCTCCGAGGCGCTGAACCTCGCCGCGCACACACTGACGGCGAAGCTCGGCCCGGGTGACGAGGTCGTGGTCTCCGTCATGGAGCACCACTCGAACATCGTGCCGTGGCAGCTCGCATGCGAGCGCACAGGAGCGACGCTGCGCTGGTTCGACGTCACCGACGAGGGTCGCCTCGACCTCGATGCGGCCGCGCGCGACGGCCTCATCAACTCTTCCACCAAGGTCGTGTCGATCACCTGGGTGAGCAACGTGCTGGGCACGGTGAACCCGGTCGCCCAGGTCTCCGCGATGGCTCACGCCGTGGGCGCCGTGATGGTCGTCGACGGGTCGCAGGGCGTGCCGCAGCTGCCGACCTCGGTGGCCGCGCTCGGCTGCGACATGCTGGCGTTCACGGGTCACAAGATCTGCGGCCCGACGGGCATCGGCGTGCTCTGGGGCCGCTACGACCTCCTCGAGTCCCTGCCGCCGTTTCTTGGCGGTGGCGAGATGATCGAGGTCGTCCGCATGACCGGGTCGACCTTCGCCCCGCCCCCGTACCGCTTCGAGGCCGGCACCCCACCGATCGCGCAGGCCGTGGGTCTGGGCGCTGCGATCTCCTACGTGTCCGAGCTGGGCATGGACGCGATCGCCGCTCACGAGCACGACATCACCGCATACGCGCTGGAGGGCCTGCAGACCGTTCCCGGGCTGCGGATCCTCGGGCCGACCGAGGCGAAAGACCGCGGGGGAGCGATCGCCTTCACGCTGGAGGGCGTCCACCCGCACGACGTCATGCAGCTGCTCGACTCCCGTGGCATCGCCATCCGTGGCGGACACCACTGCGCACGGCCGCTGCACGACCGGCTCGGCGTGCAGTCGAGCTGCCGGGCGTCGGTCTACCTGTACACGACCACTGACGAGATCGACCGGCTGGTCGACGGGCTCGACTACACCGGCGCGTTCTTCGCGGGCCAACTCGCCACGACCGGAGGGGCGCGATGAGTGTCGAATCCCTGTACCAGGAGATCATCCTCGACCACTACCGGGCGAAGCGGAACTCGGGCCTGCGCGAGCCGTACGACGTCGAGGTCCACCACGTGAACCCCTCGTGCGGCGACGAGCTGACGCTGCGCGTGGCCGTAAGGGACGGTGAGGTCGCCGACATCTCGTACGACGCGGTCGGCTGCTCGATCTCGCAGGCGTCGACGTCGGTGATGACCGACCTGGTCATCGGTGGCTCGCCTGAGGCCGCGATGGAGCTGTACGACGGCTTCCAGGCGATGATCCAAGGCCAAGGCAAGGTCTCGCTCGACGAGGACACGTACCAGGACGCCGTCGCCTTCGAGGGCGTCGCGCAGTTCCCGGCCCGTGTGAAGTGCGCGATGCTCGGCTGGTCCGCCGTGCGCGACGGACTGCTGCGCGTCCAGGTGGCAACCCAGGAGGAATCATGACCGATCCCACTCAGGCCGTACGGCCGTCAGACCTCGTCAAGGAGCCGCTGCCGGGTGCCGCCGACCTGCCTGCGACGACTGTCGACGACGTCACCGAGGCGATGAAGGACGTCGTCGACCCCGAGCTGATGGTCAACGTCGTCGACCTGGGCCTGATCTACGGGGTGCATCTCGACGAGGAGCTCAACGCAACGATCGACATGACGCTGACGTCGCCGACGTGCCCGCTGACGGACCGGCTGGAGTACGACACCCAGCTCGCCCTCGAAGGCCTCGTCAAGTCGGTGACGATCAACTGGGTCTGGCTGCCGCCGTGGACGCTGGAGGCCATCACGCCCGACGGCGTCGAGCAGCTGCGGAGCGTCGGCTACAACGTCTGAGCCCGGTCTCCGGGGAGTCAGGTGTTGTCGGCGGTCGCGATTCTCGCGCGCACGGCCTGAGTATCCCTGCCTGCGCTGAGAAGGGGTGTGGAACTCTCGCACCCGGTCGACCGCCAGGGGCAGGCCGGGCATAGGCTCCTCGCGGCGGCGACGCCACCACGGGGGCCTTCCCCCGACACGTCCACGGAGGAGAACGCGGTGGGGTTCACGGTCCCCGCGACGCAGGTGGCGATCATGTTCGGCCTGATCGCGTACACCGTGTACGTATGGACCCACGGCATCTCGCTGGTCGGCCACGCGCACGTACGTCCCTCCATGAAGGTCCGCCGCGTGCTGTTCAACCCCGGAGTCATCTCGATCATGATCGCGCTGCCGCTGTACATCTTCAGCGTTCACGTCCCGTCGCCACTCTCGGAGGTGGTCGGCTACCTCGGTGCCATGAACACGCCGCTGAGCATGATCGTCGTGGGCATGAACCTCGCCGCCTTCAGCCTGCGCACGATCTTCAGCGACAAGCTGGTCTGGCTCGGCGTGCTCGCCCGCAACATCCTCGTACCGGCCATCTTCATCGTGCTTCTCGGACTGCTGCCGATCGACCCGATCGCCCGGATGGCCATCCTCATCTCCGTGGCCACGCCCGTCGGCGCGATGCTCGTGATCTTCAGCGTCCGCCATGACCAGAGCACCCAGTTCGCGACCCGCCTGCTCTGCCTGTCGACGCTGCTCTGCATGATCACCCTGCCGCTCACCCTGGTGGTCGCTGGCAGGGTCTGGTGAGAGGCCGGCGGGAGCAGCGTTCTGTCAGTGGCGCCCTGTAGGTTCTGCAACCGTGACGGTGACTCTGGCTCAGCTGAGGCGGTACGCGGTCGGGCGCACGCTGTTCCGCCCGACCACGTTGCCGCGCGCGATCGAGAAGCTCGGGTTCGTACAGGCCGATCCGATCCGTCAGCCAGCACGGGCGCAGGACCTGATCCTGCGACACCGTGTGGCCGGCTACAGCGTGGGGGACCTCGAGAAGAAGTACGCGAGGTTGCCGGTCGAGGAGGACGCGTTCGTCAACTACGGCTACCTGCCCCGTGAGACCGCCGTGCTGATGCACCCGCGGACAGCTCGGCGTGAGTGGGACGCGGCCACCGCGGCCAAGGCCGACGCGATCTTCGACTTCGTACGCGCTCGGGGCACGGTCCATCCGCGCGAGGTGGAGGACCACTTCCAGCACGGACGGGTGAAGAACTGGTTCGGCGGCAGCTCCAACGCCAGCACCCAGCTGCTCGACGGCATGCACTACCGCGGGTTGCTGCGCGTGGCGTCACGGGCCTCCGGCACCAGGACGTACGCGCTCTCCGACCGGCCCGATGTCGCGGTGGACCCGGACGACGCGTACGACAGGCTGCTCGACGTGATCGTCGGCCTGTACGCGCCGCTGCCCCGGCGAACCCTGGGGCAGCTGTCGTCACTGCTGGGCTACGGGGCGCCGCAGTGGAAGGGCCGACGTGCTGATGCGCTGCGCCGGGCCGAGACCCGCTACGCGTGGTCGCTCGTTGAGAAGGTGGACTGGTGCTGGCCGGCCGACGAGGATCCCGCAGGCGCCCGGTGGGCGACGAAACCCGTCGTACGGATGCTCGCCCCGTTCGATCCGATCGTCTGGGACCGATACCGGTTCGAGCGGTTCTGGGGCTGGGAGTACAAGTTCGAGGCGTACACGCCGGCCGCGCAGCGCATCCGCGGCTACTACTCCCTACCTCTGCTGTGGCGCGACCGCGTGATCGGGTGGGCGAACGTGGCCGTGCGAGCCGGTGAGCTCGTGACCGAGATCGGCTATGTCGCGGATCCACCGCGAGACGACGCGTACCTGCCAGCACTGGAGCTTGAGCTGACTGCCATGCGGTCGTTCATGGGTCTGGACTCGTAGACCGCGTTCACACTCCGCGCGTGCGGGGTACTGGACGGGCCGACACCACACCGACCGGTTGAACTCGCCCAGGGTGGC